>JBFLZA010000054.1:0-20630 GCA_040756535.1 Cyanobacteriota bacterium | reverse complement strand
ATACCACTTTTGAGATGGTGTTAGGGGGGGTTGGAGCAGCTACGGGTGCAGCGATCGGGTTTTTCTTAATCCATGGGACAATTATTGGCGATCGCTTTGCTGAATGGATAGCGCCAATACTTTCCCTTCTCCGTCCTACAGTTGAGATCACAGCATCGCCAGAAATCATCATATTTGCCCTGGCTGGATGTCTAACCGGTTGGGGTCTGACATTGGCGGGAGGCTTTGGTCAAGAACGCCGTCCCATCGTCGCTGGAGTGACAGGAGTTCTCGGCTATAGTGTCGCCTGGTTGATTTGGCAGTCGTCATCCTTTGCCTTACCAGCACTCGGATTCGTGAGTGCCATAGCAGTCGTTCCCCTGGTATTAGGGTTGGGGCTACCCAGCCATTACTTGGTTCATGCTGTTGTGGCAGCAGTAGGTATGGGTACTGTATTTGGGGGTTTAGCTAGCTTAAACGTATGGTCTAATGATATTTTCGGTAATGTCTTTTCTAAATCAGCCGGCAATTTAGATGCTTTTATCAACACGATCGGTTTTTTTTGTTTTTGGGGTGTCATTCTAGGATTTTGGTTAGGAGTGAGTTATTACCTCTTAGTGCCCGTGCTGCGTTGGCTGGGTTGGCGTTGAAATAAAAATGTCACCAGAGGTAATCTAAGGTTGAACAAAAAGTTCTGGCTTGAACTTGACGCATCTATCTAAAGTGGTATACTATAAGGACATATACAGAATTTCTTATCTTAAGCCCCGCAAGCGTGTCGCAAGCGGGGATTATATTTTTGAGTATTGGTTCCCTGAAGCAGTACACGTTCGGGTGTGGTCATAAGTAGTTGGTTGAGGCTGACACTCCTGACGCAAAGAGAATTTTTATGAGGCCTATCTAAACGGATTTGATCTGACACCGAAAGCAATGGATTAGTTAGCTAAGCCTTTAGATAGATAGATTTCAAACTCAAGCTACATTCATTGAGAGAGGAACTTTCCCCAGGCAAAGAGTGAGAATGATTCCTAGCTTAAACAATAGGAATCTGATTATGTCTTCTGAAGAACGAGAAGAACAAATGTCTGAGAAAGAAAAAATTATGCTTACAGCTGGTCAAAATAGAAAAACGACCGCTGACCCTGATATTCTCCAGACTCAAAATGATGGAGTGACAACGCCATCAGGCAATCCGCCCCATAATACAGATGCGACAACCGGAGCAAACCCTGGAAGTAACAAACCTGTTCGGGGAACAGACACCCGTTGAGGTTCTGCCTGATCTCAGCTCTAGGTCAGATTTTTTGTCTGCACACTTGTCTTAGGTTGAATGGCACTAGACTTCTTGCTCCGGGAACTCCCGGAGTTCCCCTGCTAGTTTCTTGAGAGCCTCCCACGGACGCAATCACATCCGTTATGTAAGCAAGAAACACTTGCTCCCCAGCTCCCCAACTCCCCAGCTCCCGGAGCCTGTTTCTTAGGAATGTCAGCTTAAGCAGATGGAGTTAGTGATACAGCGCGGCCGCATGATGGCGGATGTGGTCTTCAATAAAAGTAGCGATAAAGTAGTAGCTGTGATTATAGCCGTCCTGATAACGCAGGGTTAGCGGTTGAGCCACCTTTTCACACGCTTGTTGAAACCGCTCAGGCAACAATTGCTCTTCTAAAAAAGGGTCAGCGGTACCTTGGTCAATTAAAATTGGGCGGTTATATCCAGCGATTAATACCAGTTCACTAGCATCATAAGCACGCCAGCTTTCTTGGTTTGAACCTAAGTAATGAGTAAAGGCTTTTTGACCCCAAGGACAGTGCATTGGTGCTGCAATGGGGGCAAATGCAGAAACAGATCTGTATTGTTCGGGGTTTCTAAGCGCACAAACGAGTGCTCCATGACCCCCCATTGAATGACCAAAGATACCTTGTTTATTGGGTTGTACAGAGAAATGTTCAGCAATGAGATCAGGTAACTCGTGAACCACATAGCTATACATTCGGTAGTGCAATGACCAAGGTCCAACAGTGGCATCCACGTAAAAGCCAGCACCTGTCCCAAAGTCCCAGTCATCATCCTCACCAGGAATTCCCGTGTTACGAGGGCTAGTATCCGGTACAACAATCATCAATCCATACTTCGCCGCAAATTGCTGTACCCCCGCTTTGACCATAAAATTCTCTTCTGTGCAGGTTAAACCAGAGAGGAAATAGAGCACTGGAATCCGTTGCGATTTTGCTTGGGGAGGTTGGTAAACGGCAAATCGCATTTCACCGTTACAAGATTGAGATTGATGAGTATAAAAGTTGACTGTACCGCCAAAGCAATAATTTTTGGAGACGAGTTTCAGAGCGGTGGGCATAAATTTAGTTTCTAACGATTAGCTTTGGGGGGATGCAAGGGATCTAAGTTTCTATCTTGCCATAGGTAGGTTGCACTCTTTCCCCCTGAAGTCTCGTCCTCCAGTTTTTTACTTATTTCAGTGAATCGAACACTATGAACAGTCCATGAGTGCTAGAAAGCAGCCAGTAGAAATCGGGAAAACTCAGTTAATCCAAGTTGCTAAAAATTTATTTTGAACGTGTAGTAGGCACTATTAGCTTGGCTTATAGTACCTTCTCTTTGATCAAGCCGTATCACATACTTACAAAGACTTCCAGAAGCCAGGAGTTTTAACTAATGGGGGTTTGGGGGTGGCTAAGTCCCCCGCTATAAATAAGGGCGATTTAAAACAACGAAGTTGTTGCGCCCGCTTATTTTAGCGGCGGGATACAGCTACCCCCAAGCTAAGTTTATGGGGTTCGATGCCCCTAAACTTAGCAGCACAGCTTAGTTTATAGCGAGACGCTTTTCTGTTAGAATTAAAAGCATGACTTTTATCATGAACTACTGCTACCGAATTTATCCTGATGCCATCCAAGAGCAGACAATGCTGCATTGGTTGGGGATTTCTCGCAAGGTGTACAACTACGCTTTGCGAGAAATCAAAGATTGGGTCAATTCACGTAAGTGTAGTTTAGACTATTGTTCGCTGGAGCGAGAATACATTGTTCCAGCCGACAAACCTTTCCCCACCTACTACATCCAGCAAAACGCACTCCCTAAAGCGAAAAAAGAGTTCCCACTATTGGGCGAAGCTCCCTCTCAAGTTTTGCAAACTACCATTCGGAGATTGCATGACGCCTGGAACTATTTCCAGCAGAGAGGATTTGGCTTCCCCCGGTTCAAGAAGTTTGGGCAGATGAAGTCAATGCTCTTTCCTCAGTTCAAAACCAATCCGATTACTGGGTGGCAGATAAGTCTCCCAAAAGTTGGGAAAATACCCATTAACTTGCACCGACCTATCCCAGAGGGGTTTGTAGTCAAGCAAGCAAGGGTACTCAGGAAAGCCGATAGGTGGGAAGTAGTAGTCACAATTGAGTCTGATGTATCAATACCCAACGCTCAACCGCATGGGGATGCGCTAGGTATTGACTTGGGATTGGAGAAATTCTTGACAACTTCTGATAAAGAGTTCATCGCTAGACCCCGATTCCTGACCGAGTTGTACCGCAAGCTGGAATTGCTGCAACGCAACTATGCCAGAACAAAGAAGGGTTCTAAGAATCGCGAGAGAGCTAGAGTCAAGGTTGCCAAATTCCACAACCACATTGCTAGCGTTCGGAAAGATTGGCAGTTCAAACTGGCTAACCATCTATGTACCAAAGAAGGTATCGGGATGGTGTTTGTTGAAGACTTGAATCTAAAAGCAATGTCTAGGGGAATGCTGAGAAAGCATACTCTTGATGCTGCTTTTGGTCAGTTCCTCAATTTGCTGGAATGGGTAGCCAAAAAGCACCAAGTCTACTTCGCCCGTGTCAATCCAGATGGCACGTCTCAGACCTGTCCTAAATGTGGAACACATACGGGCAAAAAGAAGCTCTCCGAACGGGTACATAGATGTAGTGAGTGTGGATACGAAACAGATAGAGACCACGCCGCATCAGAAGTAATTCGATTGCGCGGTCTAGAACAATTGAGTACGCAGGGACTCTGCGGAATAGAAAACGCCTATGCAGTCGGTCTGCCGGAGGCGGAGGAAACTCCGTCTAGGTCAGAGGCGAAATCTCGTACGAGAAAAACTAGGAATGCCAAATCGTGAGCTTTGGAAGCCTACGCTATAATCTTTGATTTAGCGTAGGAGGATGTCACACAAGTCTACGAGAGGATGCTCTGAAAGCGATGGTATGTTGGTCTTGAAGTATTTACGGTTCAAACGACTCAGGATAGATTCAACCTGATGCACTTCCTCATCCGTACCCTCTACCACGACTAAATACTCACGACTTGAGTTGCCTTCTTCATCAACTTCAGCTTGGTTTTCAGGTGCTTCCCGACCCACTACAGCCCCAATCAATCCACAACTAGCAGCACCAATCCCCGCTCCTGCCACAGTTGTAAGTAGAGGGATACCCCAAGTCCCAACAGCTATGACAAAACCTGCTTCCGGCAGCAGTAAAAGACTAAGACCGGCCATTCAGCCCCCGATCGCACCTAGCAGAGTACCCACGATCGCTCCTGCCTTCGCCGTCATTTCTGCTTGAGATTGAGCATTATCCTCAATATCATCACTGCTCTGAGTTCCACTAAACTCTTTCTTGAGGGCTGCGTTGTTAGACGCTACAGGAATGATAGAAATTTGAGAAATTGGGACTCCAGCCAGCTTAAGTTCGTTAAATACCTGTTCTGCATCTAGGCGAGTAGCCAATGTACCAACAGCGCATCTGTATTGACCTAAAACCATTATTTCCTCCTTCTGCAAGGGGTAGAGGTAATATGTAGGGGCAAACAGACCATAAATCCACTAACGTCAGGTGGTTTGTCTTTTTTTTTAGCCTCTACCTATTATTTTTTAGTCAAAATCTGATTGAAGGAATGAAAGTCAAAAAATTCTCAATATATTGATATATTTTTTTATAAATTACCTAAAAAATACTTTCACGCTTGTGTACTTCGCCCAAAAGGTGACAGGCTCTAATCAACGTTTTGCCAACACCTCAGTAGCTCTGATTAAAAACTCTTAGTACTCATAACTGCTTTACCAGTCCTGACTCAATAGCGATATTCCAAAAAACTCAGGCAATGAAGAGGTATTGCCTGAGAGGCATCAACGGATTGAATACAGCTAGGAGACTATTGTTATAAAGCAATACATTGGCGTAACAATAGCACAGAAGGTAAAGAAGTAATACAGACTAAATCCCCAACTATCATTAAGGAACACAAGTTCGGCTACTTAGAACGTCACTACGCTGCGGATGGACTCGCCTTTGTGCATCAAGTCGAAGGCATCATTAATATTTTCCAAAGGCATGACATTAGTGATCAAATCGTCAATATTGATCTTGCCCTCCATGTACCAATCAACAATCTTGGGGACATCAGTACGACCTCTTGCCCCACCAAAAGCGCTTCCCTTCCAAACGCGCCCAGTAACCAGTTGAAACGGACGAGTGCGAATTTCTTCACCGGCTCCCGCCACACCAATAATTACACTAACTCCCCAACCTTTGTGACAGCATTCTAAAGCTTGCCGCATCACATTCACGTTACCGATGCACTCAAAGCTGTAATCAGCACCACCTTTGGTTAAGTCAACAAGGTAGCGGACTAAATCGCCGTCAACTTCATTCGGATTAACAAAATCAGTCATGCCAAATTTTTCAGCCAGTGTTCTCTTGGCAGGATTGAGATCAACGCCAACAATTTGGCTTGCCCCAACCATTCGCGCCCCTTGGATGACATTCAAACCAATGCCACCCAGTCCAAAAACTACCACTCTCGACCCTGGTTCAACTTTGGCAGTGTTAATCACTGCACCAATGCCTGTAGTGACACCGCAACCGATATAACAGACTTTATCAAAGGGAGCGTCCTCACGGATTTTGGCTACGGCAATTTCAGGCAACACGGTGTAGTTTGCAAAGGTGGAAGTCCCCATGTAGTGATGGAGCATTTTTCCATCCATCGAGAATCGACTTGTACCATCAGGCATGACTCCACGCCCCTGAGTTTCACGAATCGCCTGACAGAGATTGGTTTTTTGACTCAAGCAGTATTCACACTGACGGCATTCAGGGGTATATAGAGGAATTACATGGTCGCCCGGTTTGACACTGGTGACTCCTTCACCCACTTCTACGACAATACCGGCCCCCTCGTGTCCCAAAATAGCTGGGAACAGTCCTTCTGGATCTTTACCAGAGAGGGTGAAGGCATCAGTATGGCAGATTCCGGTTGCCTTAATTTCCACCAATACCTCGCCAGCTTTGGGCTCCTCTAACTGAACTGTTTCAATAGATAAAGGTTTGCCTGCCTCTAAGGCAACTGCTGCTCTAACGTCCATTCATTTATGATTTTTTTTGAGTCACTGTTTGTTCTACTGTATCGTGGCTGGTCTGTGTGAAATCGGAGGGGGATATCTCAGTGGGGATGCTGAGGCGATCGAGGTAAAGTTAATTAATAGAGGGCTTACGCTTTCATGACATCTAGTGATACGAAGCGTATTCATAGAGTTGGCAAAACTCACGGATACTCAGAGTTCATCGGCGTAAGTTTTGTGGATAATAGACTTCTCCACCACTTGGGGGAATCAATTTAAGGAAGACTCATGGGAAGCGAAACAATCGTTCTCTTATCCAGCAGAGAAATAGAAAAAATGCGCTGTGCAGGACGCTTGGCCGCTGCACTTTTAGACCACCTGGAACCAATGGTAAAGCCAGGGGTAAGCACTTTGGAACTGAATGACGAAGCTGAGCGCTGGACAACGGCACATGGAGCAAAAAGCGCTCCTCTGGGCTATCATGGCTTTCCCAAGTCCATCTGCACTAGTATCAATGAGGTCGTCTGTCACGGCATTCCCAATGCCAAACAAATTCTCAAGGATGGTGACATCATTAATATTGATGTAACGCCGATAGTCGATGGCTATCATGGCGATACCTCTAAAACCTTCTTTGTGGGCACACCCTCCCCAACCGCGAAGAAGCTCGTAGAGGTAACAGAAGAGTGCTTGAGAAGAGGAATTGCTGCGGTTGGGCCAGGGGCACGTATTGGAGATATTGGTGCCGCCATTCAGGAATACGCCGAAGCGAATGGCTTTTCTGTCGTGCGAGATTTTGTGGGACATGGCGTCAGTCGGATTTTCCATACCGCACCTCAGATTCCTCACTATGGCACCAGGGGGAAGGGAAAACGTCTTCGTTCTGGGATGGTTTTCACCATTGAACCCATGATTAATGAAGGAACTTGGGAAGTTGAAGTGCTTGCGGATAAGTGGACAGCCCTGACAAAAGATCGCAAACTTTCTGCTCAATTTGAGCATACAGTGGCTGTGACTGAAGATGGCGTCGAAATCCTTACACTTAGTGAATCTCAAGCACAACAGATGAAATCGGCTTAAGAATGTGCGATTCTTAGAGGATCGCACTTTTATAGGGGTGCGATCGCTCCGGTGATTTTCCAACTCTCGTTGTCAAGCTAGAAAACTGTTTGTGAAATTTTACAGAGCTCTCCCCGATTTCGCTATTTATGCGCTATCTTATGGGGAGAGTTGATTCGGTTGCAGATTTTGTTTTCATGGCAGGCTTTTTGCTTTTGGTTTTAACAATGTTCTCTCCGAAATCACAATCTCTACAATCTCTACACTCTTTGACTTCGTCTTTTGATTTTGGAGACCATCTTTATGTCAATTTATGTTGGTAACCTATCCTACCAAGTTACCCAAGACGACCTTAGTGCCGTTTTTGCAGAATACGGTACTGTAAAGCGAGTGCAGCTCCCACTAGATCGTGAAACAGGTCGTATACGCGGCTTCGGCTTTGTGGAAATGAGTACAGAAGCTGAAGAAGAAGCAGCGATCGCAGCCTTGGATGGTGCAGAATGGATGGGCCGCGATCTCAGAGTGAATAAAGCTAAGCCTAAGGAAAACAGAAATTCTGGGGGTTCGGATCGAGGCAGTAACAGCTACTCTCGCCGCTACTAAATTCACCACAACCTAATACCGGAAGGCTCTCTCGCTGCGTAAACTCCATCAGCTTGATTGAACTCCATTTAATTGCAAAAGGCTCAGCAGAAATGATTGAGCCTTTTTGCTATTCTCATTGTTAGCTAGTTATCGGCAAGTCATCTCTTTGCCGATGCTAAGATTAACCCAACTTATTGATAGCTAAAGTCTTTTGAATATGGTTGCCTCAACTACTCGCTTTTCGGATATTCAAAGTCATTGGGCACGATTATTCATTGAAGGTTTAGCGGCTAGAGGAATCATAAGCGGCTTTCCTGATGGCACGTTTCGACCCGATCGCCCTATGAGTCGTGCAGAATTTACTGCCGTCTTGCAGAAAGCCTTCAGCCAACCCAAGAAACGACCTTACGTCCCTTTTGTGGATTTGCCAACCCAATTCTGGGCAACTCCAGCTATTCAAAATGCTTACGAAACTGGATTCCTATCGGGATACCCCGGTAATCGATTTCGTCCTGAAGCGAGTATTGCTCGTGTCGAAGTCCTGATTTCTCTGGCTACTGGCTTAGATATTCCCTCTGATACGGCAACAGCACTCAACCTATCCCTGTCAGAACTTTATCAAGATGCGGCGCAAATTCCCGCCTATGCAACGGAAAAAATCAAAGCGGCATCAGCGGCGAATCTCGTGGTGAATTACCCGAATCTGAAGCAACTCAAACCACTTGAGGCCGCAACTCGTGCTGAAGTGATGGCGTTTATTTACCAAGCGTTGGTGTATTTAGACAAGGTGCCTGCTATTCCCTCTGAATACATCGTGATTACTCGCCCAAAAACCGTTGCCGTTAGCCACAAACGGGAGTTTCGGGGAGTCTGGGTGGCAACCGTTTGGAACATTGACTGGCCTTCCCAGAAAGAACTACCAGTAGAACAACAAAAAAGTGAATTCATCCAGATTCTTGAGCGGATACAGGCTTTAAAATTCAATGCGGTAGCGTTCCAGGTACGACCAACGGGAGATGCTTTATACGCCTCTGAATTAGAACCTTGGAGTGAATGGTTAACTGGAACTCAAGGCAAGGCCCCGGAACCTTTTTATGACCCCTTAGAATTTGCGATCGCCGAAGCGCATAAGCGCAATATAGAATTACACGCTTGGTTCAACCCCTACCGTGCTGGGACATCCTCGCAACGTTCCACCAAAGTACGCCCCCACATCGCCGTTGTCCATCCGGAGTACGTTTACCAATACGGCACTAACCTGTGGATGGACCCAGGAGTCAAAGTGGTTCAAGATTGGACGTACAACGTCATTCTCGACGTGGTGCGGCGCTACGACATCGACGGGGTTCACTTGGATGACTATTTCTATCCCTATCCCGTACCTCAACAGACATTTCCTGACGACAAAACCTATAGCACCTATCAGGCAGCAGGCGGTAAGCTCAGCCTCGCTGACTGGCGGCGGGATAATGTTAATCGTATGATGGAACGCCTATCGAAAGGAATTCGAGCCACAAAGCCGAACGTCAAATTTGGCATCAGTCCCTTTGGCATTTACCGTCCCGGACAACCCCCGCAGATTAAAGGGTTAGATCAGTATGAAGCGATTTATGCTGACCCCAAAAAATGGCTGGAAGAAGGTTGGGTTGATTATATGTCTCCCCAACTCTACTGGCGCATTGACCCCCCTGCTCAAAGTTACCCTGTTTTACTGCAATGGTGGACAGAAAATAACCCCAAACAGCGCCACATTTATCCGGGTAATAATCTCAGTAGGCTTGACGGCAAAGATTGGCCGATTTCGGAGTATGAAAGACAGGTTGAAATGACTCGCAACTTGGCCCCAAAACTAGCTTTGGGAAATATCTTCTACAGCATGAAGCCCTTGACAGAAAATCGTCTAGGGATTGTGGATCGGTTTCAATCCTCAATTTACACTGAACTAGTATTGGCTCCCACTATGCCGTGGTTAGATGCTGTAGCACCTACCATTCCTGATCAGGTGAGGGTGAAAGACGGTAGGCTGACTTGGAAAGCTGCAACATCTGGGGAGATTCGTTCTTGGACACTCTACAAGCAGGATGCTAATACCTGGAAGCTGATGCAAATCATTAATGTTACAACCACTACCGTTACTCTGAAACCGGGTACGTATGCTTTGTGCGCTGTAGATCGGTTAGGCAATGAAAGTGCGGGAGTGGTGCTATCAGTCATATAATCATCATCTGTAAAATTGCAGAGAACAAGCGCAGCTTCAAACTAACTGCGACCTATAGCAGCCCTAAATGATTCGTGAAAAAAATCCACCACAAATAAACACGAGATTTACACAGATAAAATCCGAGGTTATTGCAATTCATCAAGTACGGCTATACTTACAACCTAAATTAGTCCTCTAGAGAGATACGATTGGATGTAAATTTATGAAAGATTTATGAGAACTATCTGCTTTCGTACAAAAATCGTATAAATAAATTGCACTAAACCTATTTAAAGGAGAACAAAAAGAATAGGATTGAGGTTTAAGAAATATTTTTTTGTGACTTTAAATCCAGCGAACAATATATTTTTCTTTGCTTCCCTTTGTTCAAAATTTTCAACATAAAATATCTAAAATTATGGGTTAAAAGATATTGGCGATCGCAGAATTTTTATCATCAAGTGAAGAGCAATTTAACCGAAAAACCATCTAAAGTTACCTTTAGGTAGCAGCTAAGACGCTTAGCTTAGGGATATTCTACTATTTTGAAGGTGAGAAGTTTAAACGAGCTAGTACTTTTCATGTACTATTTTTTACAGGAGTGCTCTTGTGTTTGCGAAACTAAAATCAGGGATTAAATCACCCCAAGGGGTAAACGAACGATTAAAGCCGTGGTCAGAGAGATTGCTTCAGGGATGGTTTTTCGTCTTTTTTATGTGGCTGCTCAGTAGGATAGCTGTTATTGCTGCCATACAGGTTCTTGCTCCCTATTATCCTGCCACCCCTGCCGAACATCCGAACGAAATGCTGCCCCTGGGATTTGTTCCTGGTTTTATTCCCAGACCTAACTGGGAACTCTTCAGCCATTGGGACGCCGCTTGGTTCAAGCAAATTGTGTTATCAGGTTATGACTTTGTAAATGATGGAAAAAGGCACAATATCGCTTTTTTTCCGGTCTTTCCCTTAGCTGTTCGTGCGGTGATGACTGTCGGATTCTCGTATGAGGTAGCGGGTCTACTCGTTAACAATTTAGCGCTTTTGGCTGCGATGATTCTTCTTTACCTTTGGGTAAATGAGCATCATGGCGAGAGTGCGGCCAAGTGGTCAACTGCTGTCATGGCTTGGTGTCCATTTTCCTTATTTGGAACGGTCATTTATTCAGAAGGGCTGTTTCTGCTATTCACTACAGCCGCATTGAGAGCGTTGGAAAAGCATCGTCATGGACAAGCGGCTCTTTGGGGGGCACTAGCGACGGGAACTCGGGTGAATGGAGTTGCACTGATACCTGCCTTTCTTTTGGTAGCGTGGAAAGAAAGAAGACCTGCGATCGCATACGTGGCTGCTGTGCTTACTAGTGGCGGACTACTGTTGTTCATGCTCTATTGCGGAATTCGTTTCGCTGATCCACTCGCGTTTGTCCACGTCCAGAAGGGATTTGGTACAACTTCTGGCATCAACTGGGGCGGTTGGTGGAGTATGGTGCTGAATCTTTTCAAATGGCGCTGGGGTGCGGTCAAAGAATTGACTAAACTGGTCATGGTTTTTGGCAGCGCTTATTTATTTTGGCGTTTGCGCGATCAGATTAGTCGAGTTGCCATTATCTACGGTTTTTTCTCCATATTGCTTATCCTTTCATCAGGAGCTGTCTTGTCCGTCAATCGTTACGTTTACGGTATTGTGACAGCATCCTGGGCTTTAGGTTTGTTGCTTTCTCGTCATCCGCGTTGGGGATACGGAGTTATGGGTTTGTTCGGTGCGTTGCTCGTCGGTTTTTCGATTCGTTTTGCCTGGTGGCGATGGGTGGCTTAGGAAGAGTTGAAGGTTGGCAGGTTAAAGGTTTACAGGTTGAAGGTTTGTAGGTTAGCAAGGCAAGTAGGTGGAAGGTTAGAAGACAAGTTTGAACTTTTAACCTTACAACCTTCAACCTTTAACTTTCAACTTGTAACTTTCAACTTGCCAACCTTCAACCCAGTTTTCAGCGCAAAGTGACAAACTCCTCAGCGACGCTGGGATGGAGTCCGACGGTAGCGTCGAAGTCTTGTTTCTTGGCTCCCATTTTAAGAGCGATCGCAATTCCTTGGATAATTTCTGCGGCGTGTTCGCCGACCATGTGGGCACCAAGTACCTTTTGCGTGTCTTCCTCAACCACTAACTTCACCATCGTTTTCTCGTCCCGACCGCTCAGACTGTGGTAAGTGGCTTTAAACTTAGCGCGGTACACTTTCACCGCCTCACCGTATTGTTCCCTGGCTTGAGCTTCTGTTAGTCCTACCGTTGCACCTTCTGGTGTGGAGAAGACTGCCGTAGGAATATTTTCGTAGCTCATCGTCCGGGATTGGCCGCCAAACATGGTATCGGCAAAGGCACGCCCTTCGTTAACGGCAACCGGAGTAAGATTCATGCGATCGGTACAATCCCCGACCGCAAAAATATTCTCTTGAGTCGTTTGACTGTACTTATCAACGGCAACTGCACCCTCTTTAATCTCCACGCCAGCATTTTCCAAACCCAAGTTCTCAAGATTGGGCTTGCGGCCTGTGGCAGCAAGGATGACATCGGCCATGATGGTTTCTTGCTGCTTGCCTCCTAGCGTTACCTTTAGACCGTCGGGTGTCTTTTCAATAGATGGGGGTTCGGTAATCCTGGTAATCTGGATTCCGTTGTGTTGCATTCCCTCTTGAATGGTCATGCTCATATCATCGTCAAATCCCCGTAAAATCAGGTCGTTCCGGATAAGCTGCGTTACCTCAGAACCCAAGCCATTCATGATACAGGCAAATTCCACACCGATGTAGCCACCCCCCAGAATGACAATGCGATTGGGTTGTTCGGGAAGGTTGAACATATCATCGGAAACAATGGCGTGTTCGATCCCTGGAATATCTGGCTTAACCGGATATCCGCCGACAGCAATCAAAATTTTATCGGCTGTAACTTTACGGTCTGCAATTTCCAGCGTGTGGGGATCGAGGAACTTGGCATACCCTCGAATGAGATCGACCTCTGCGCTGTCCAACATTCGCTGATAGACTGCGTTGAGGCGATCGAGTTCTTTATTAACGGCAGTAATCATCTTTTGCCAGTTGAGGGTGCTTTGCACTGGACTCCAGCCATAGCCTTGTGCATCCTCAAACAGGTGAGGGAAGCCAGAAGCATAGACCATTAATTTCTTGGGGATACAGCCGCGATTGACGCAGGTGCCGCCTAAGCGACTATATTCCGCAACCCCGACTGTTGCGCCATATTGTGCGGCTCGCCTCGCTGTGGCAATTCCTCCAGAACCTGCACCAATCACAAACAAATCGTAATCGTATGTCATGACTTTATGAACCTCCTTTTCTTAACCAGTTTTACATTTATTAGAGAGGGTCAGGAATGAGCATTCCGAGAGCTTAAACTCATCCCCGGCTGAACTATGCTTTACCCCTAAGTCTTAATAAACCTCTGGTTGCACGAGGCAGAGCCTGCGGAGAAGCATTTCTAGCTAGAAGCTAGAAACGAGAGCTGACACTCCCCCTGCTGGAAGCAAGGGGCTTTCTTGCTCATTGTCTGTAATTAAAATTTCAGATTGACATGGCGGACGGTGTTCCTTCTTTACTTCTCAATACATCAGCTTAAATGCGCTAACTTTTCTTAGGAGGCGGGACGGTTCGGGGGAGTCCAGTAACAGGGTCTATATCATTGGGGGGATAATCGGGTAGCGGTTCAGTTCCCAACTCTTGACGACCATTGTGAATCACTCGGAGCATATCAGTTAGCTGTTGCTCAATACTGTTGAGAACGGCATCGGCATAATCATCGGCACCGTTTTGAATATCCTCACACTCGGCTAGAACCATTTGGCGCATCTGCTCTAGTTCTTGCTGTGCTTGCAGGCGCATCCGCTCGATATCAGCCAGCGTCTGCTGCTGAATCGCTTCACATTCTTGCTGCACTCGTTTGCGGATTTGGTTGGCTTCGAGTTCTGCCTGCTGAATGATGCCCATTTCATCTAAAATCTGGTCGGCACGTCGCTCTGCTGCCTCCATGATTTCTTGGGCATATTCTTCGGCTTGCAGGAGAATTTCTTCCCTTTGGCGGACGATTTTTTCAGCTTCTTCAAAAGCTGGAGGTAGATTTTCTCGCACCAAATCGAGTTGAGCCAGCAATGCCTCTTCATTTACTACCGTGCGTTTGGTAAGAGGGATATGCCAGCTCTCGAAAATCAGTTCTTCAATCCGGTTGAGTTCCCGTTGGATATCTACACCTCTCGATCCGTTGATCGGCGGTTCACCTGTGTTGTTGGGTTCGTCGCGATCAGAGGGGTCGCTCCGGGATGGGTCTCGGTGTAACATCGGTAAATCTCTAGGGCAACCTGCTGGGGAACAAGATGATTGACGGAGCCGCCAAATTTAGCAATCTCCTTCACTACGCTACTACTTAAGAAACTGTACTCGTTAGAGGTAGCGAGAAAAACGGTTTCAATCTCATCCCAGAGGGTTTGATTGGTGTGAGCCATCTGGAGTTCTTTTTCAAAGTCTGAAACTGCCCGTAGCCCTCGCAGTAGCACTTTAGCATTCTTTAGTCTTGCGTATTCCACAGTCAAACCGTCAAAGCTGTCCACTTCTATGTTCGATAGGTGTTGCGTACATCGGCGAATTTGCTCAACCCGCTCTTGTGCGGTAAATAAGGGGGATTTACCAGGATTGAACAGTACGGCAACAATCACCTGGTCAAACAGCTTAGAGCCACGCTCGATGATGTCGAGGTGCCCTAAGGTTATCGGATCGAAACTGCCTGGGTAGATTGCAATCACTTGAGGAGTATCAGGAGAAGATACTGAGGAATTATACCGAGCGATCGCTATTTATGATTAAGTGCCATGACATGGACTGAAGCTGATTGTGGCAAAACAGTTAAAGCTGGGCGAAGCATTTGGATACTGAACTTTCAGTCTGTTAACTCTAGGGAGTCGTCCAAATGCTTCTCCCCTACAGCGTCTGTGTATTTCTTTCATCTCTAGCAGGCGATTGCTCTTCGTTCCTGGGGCGCTCCTTCTATTCAAGGGTGATAATGTTCTTAGCTGATAAAGTAGGCTGCCGATGATTAATGTAATCGTCAAACCCGATGCCATTGAGTTGCCGCCAGGGGCAGTGGTGAGAGTCCCTGGAACCTGGCAGGACTATCAAGCATTGCTGGAATATTTAGGCGATCGCACTTCCCCTCGTGTAAAGTACCGCAATGGAGAACTGCTGCTCATGGCTCCTTTGCCTGAACATGGTAAGCAACTCGATATTATTGTGGACATGGTAAAAGTATTGCTACGCCATCAGGGATTCAGGTTCGACTCTTACTATAAAACCTCGATGAATTTGCCTGAGCATAACGGTGTCATGCCTGACCATTTTTTCTACATCGGTGAGCTACCTGCGGTGGGAAAACGCCGCATTGATTGGAGTAACGACCCTCCACCAGATTTAGCAATTGAATGTGATGTTACCTCATTCACCAGTGTTGATGATTATCTGCCCTATCGAGTCAGCGAACGTTGGATTCTCCGGCGACAGAAGATTGATATCTACCAGTTTCAGAATGAGCGCTACATCCTCGTTGAACAGAGTCAGTTTTTCCCTGCATTTGACTTGAATGCTATCTTTACCGAGTGCATTTCTGATGCATATCAATTTGGATCTGGGGCGATTGATAAATTAAGCGATCGCTATCCTCGTCAACGCTGAAATGCGATCGCTACATTTGGCATTGCTCTTAGACGGGAGTAGATGTTGGGTAACAAAAGCGTCAAACCAACTTACAGTGAGCTTGCGAGCACACGAAAAATTCCTTCAAATGCTTGATGCTACAATCATTTCATTAATTTTGAATGGGACGAAAACAAAGCGGCAATAAATCTGTCAAAGCACAGAGTTTCGTTTGAGGAAGCCAAAACCGTTTTCGACGATCCGCTCTATGTTGACTTCTACGATCCAGACCACTCTGAGGATGAAGAGCGTTACCTTATTGTTGGAGAGTCAAACCGAGGACGTTTACTGATTTTGTCCTATACAGAAAGAGGAGATGTGATTCGCCTGATTAGTGCAAGAGAAGTAACACGAGCCGAACGAGAAGCGTATGAAGAGGGTTAAGCCAGAAATGGAAGATGATGTGCGGTCAGAATATGACTTAAAGAGTCTACGAGTCAGAAAGTTAGGCCCTGGACGGAAGAGTTTTGGTGGGACAACTGTACGCTTAGAGCCTAATGTTGCAGAGATGTTTCCTAATGCTGAGGCAGTCAATGAGGCTCTACGGTTTCTGATCAGGGTTATGCAAGAAAATCAAGCTCTTGCTCCCAAAATGCAGCCTAGCACTTCGTTGGAGCGAACGGACGAAAGCCCTTAATGCGCTATCCTCGTCAACGCTGAAGTGCGATCGCTGCATTTGGTGTTGATGTTGGTTGACGCAAGTAGATGCTGATTTTCCTGGCATCTAGCCAGCCTACTGCATAGGCGGTGATCGTACTATTAATTTTAAGCTTGTTACTATTAGACTAGGTTATCTAACTACATAAGGATTTCACTATGGCAGATAAAATTATTGCTATGTTTAACAATAAGGGTGGAGTTGGAAAAACGACTACTGTTTGGAATTTAGCAGTATCGCTTGCATATGCGGGCAAAAAAGTTCTTTTGATTGACTTTGATCCTCAATGTAACCTTTCTATTGCAACCATTGGATTTGATGAGTTTGCAACAAAACTCTCTACTTCTGAAGATTATCCGTTTGGTCAAACAATTAGAGCTTATGCCCAACCTTATTATCAACAAATGCAAGGGAAAGAGCAATCTTACGTTTTCAAACCCAAATATAGTGAAATTGCGGGCTTACGCCTAGCTCTAGATATTGTACCTGGTGACTTCTGGTTAAACAATTTTGCTGACTACTTAAATGTTGGGAACGAAGTAATTAGTGGTTCTGGTCTGTACAGGTTCCTTCTACCTCATATTTTAGTTAGCGAAACCGAGAAAAAATATAATAAAAAATATGATTATGTACTCATTGATTTACCACCTTCATTTAATACGCTTGTTCGTTCAGCTTTATATAGCTCAGATTATTTTCTAGTTCCATGTACTCCTGATCTGTTTTCTGCATACTGCGTTGGTCTTATTGGTGAAGTTTTGCCCTCATTCATCCGAGATTGGACTCAGGGAAGAGAGCGATTTATGGAATCAAATCAATACGATACTCTAGTTCCATTAAAAGGAAAACCCAAGTTTGGAGGTTGGATTTTCAATGGATTTGACACTAGGAAGCAATATGGTGAGCGACAACAAACAGGAGCTGATAAAGCTCAATTCAATAAAATTGTGGAAATTGTAGAAACTCAATTAATACCAAAAATTACTAAAAATATTCGCGATTATGGTTGTGTCCCTTCATTTGTTAACAAGCAACCAGTAGCACGTATTGAAGATTTGAATGTTATGGCTCCTGATAGTATTGTACAAAATGTTCCAATTAAATATTTAGATCAGGAAAAACCAACTAGGGATATAGGAAGAGGTACATGGTCAGGAGAACAGAAAGATTTAATGAGCAGAATGGATGGAGAATATGATGCTTTAGCAAGATATATAATAAATAATTTTTAAAAGCTTTCTCGGAATTCATTTTCGGCACATGTATCAATAATCTACAACATCAATCTTTCTAGCGTAGAACTATCCTCTAAAGAGGCGTTATACTGAGGATGAATTTAGGCAGATCGGGTGTAAATTTATCCTTGAAATCTTTACCTGCTACTTATCGCAGATCCTCTAACTTTTTCAGCAAAAGGTTTACGAAGACAATAAAAGCTCCTCCTTCTTCTGGAGTTGGATCGACAAGACGATGGGCAGAAGGATTACGAAAAGCACCAATAATTCCTGCATACAGATCTCGATATCCTTGCCTTTCAGCATCAACTGAAAATTTGGATGCTAAAGTGCCATTTTTACTAAAAACATTATTGACCAGAGCTTGACCAACACAACTATCATCTGATATGCCGCCAACATCTCTCAGGCGATGTTCTAAAATGACTCCCGCTGTGCGGACAGCAGAATCCCATAGTGTCGGGTCAGCACTTCCAGCTCCTAAAATCGGTAAGCATCGCTGTTTTAACTGCTCATCTAGATTAGTGATATCCGCTAATGGTGTTAGATGCTTAACAAAAGATGTGTCTGAGTCGCTGAAGTTTGTATCCACAGCCTCATAAGCTTTGCCAGTAAGGGTACATCGCCGACCAGTGCATCGAAGTAAGTTGTTGGCTACAAATGTGTCTAGCGCTAATTGGGTGATCTCTAGGATATTCGCTTGAGATTCGTCATCCCCATAAATGAAGTTTCCACCTTGGGTTTTACAGATAAAAAACTCTTCAGGTATATGTTCTTCACGGACTTTTTGGACAAGTCGTCGTAGAAGGTCTTTTTGGCTACTCGTTAAGTTGTACATTATATGGGCTTGCACTACCTACAGTATCTTTCTACTCATTTTGACTGTCTGGAAAGCCAAATTGATCGGGCAACTCATCAGACGTAATTTTCAGAACCTCCAGTAAAGTCTTGTATTGAACAGGGGTGAGTTTCGGCACCGATCGCCCTGCTTCCCAATTCCTGACGGTTGTCTCCGTCACGCCAAGTGCATCCGCCAACTCCTTTTGGGTTAGAAATTGCCGCACTCTTAGTCTCATTAGGGGCGATCGATCAGACTTTTTCATCGTTTCCGTAAAACAATTGACTGTTAGCGCAAATAGATTTACACTAACGATGGATATTCAAAGAAGGGCAGCGCTCCTTGAACTGATCAGAGCGTTCTAGAGTATCGCTGCCTTTTCTTAACCAGTTTGTCATTTTACGCAGTCTTGCGCTCGCTTAACAGAGCGCTAGCACTCGCTTTTCCTCAAGACATTACCCAGATTTTGACAATGAAACACTCCGACTGGCTGCGCCTTCAAGCAGAAGGCGAGAGCATCTGTGCAACTTTGCGCCAACAGGGTTATCTATGCCGCAAACAGACTCGACGCTTATCTTGGAAGCTTTGCAAAGAGGGTCAGGAAGATTACGTCCTCGCTTGGCTACCAACACCCGTCAGCGATTGGACATTGATACCCAACGATACTAGCCCCCAACGAGAACAGCTTGACCAACTCATTGAACACACCTTAACCAGCATCCGGGGGCAAACCATGAAAACTCTGCCACAACGCACTTCACAAGCTGAAGACTACTCCCGTCCTTAGGCAATTATCCGACTCCTACCTGATGCCAGACGGTATACAGTCGCGAGATTCTTCAACCGCCAAGACGCAGAAGACCACCGACGCTTTCTCAACCGCTTCATGCCTGCTGCTGAATTTGAAATTCTCTTTGATGTTTCCAACGAACAGCTTCAATGCCCAACTGACCAAAAAGAAGACTTAAATCAGCTCTTAAATTAATGCCCTCACCCGCAAGGGAATTAATTCCCTTGCTAATAAATTAAGTCCACTCAAGTGGACTGAAACTCTTGTTTATTGAGCATTTAGTCCTCTTTCAGAGGACTTGAGCTATTAGCCAGGGGTTTGAACCCCTGGCGGATGAGTAGGTTTATGCAAAATGTGAATTCAACAAAGTCAACAAAGCATCAAGTCACCATGACTGCCTTATTTCGCCGCATCAACCCCGCACAAAAATTCCGCATCACCAAGCGTCAAATCGCCAAACTCTTGCGAATTCCAGAATCCCTAATTATCAAAATCGAATCCTGGCTTTATGTCATATTTGTCCATCGCCTCGACAAAGGAGGACAATTCATCAGTTACCGCCAGATGGAACAATGGAAAAATGCCATTGCCTGTCAACTGCAAAAATGCTCCACCCATCAACAGCTACAACACTTGTGGAATGCAATCGAACGCGACCACACAAAGCACAATAAACAATATGCCGATTCCGTCCTGCCGTTCCTGCAAAAAATCTGGGCAAAATGCCTCCCCTCAGATGCTTAGCTTCTGCAAAACTACCTTTACAGCAACCGGAATCCACCAAAGTCTCGAAATAGCCGTGCGTTACGCGAGAGCTAGCACTCCCTACTAGTTGGAGAAACGCGGTTTCGGTCATCAATGCGATCGCTAATCTTCTGCTCATCCTGAAATATAAGTAACGCAGAAGCTGTTTCTAGATCCGCTTAAGCAGCAGTTATACTATAGAAGCTGTTGCTAGTTCCGCAGAAGCTGTTGTTAGTTCCGCAGAAGTTGTTGCTAGTTCCGCAGAAGTTGTTGCTAGTTCCGCAGAAGTTGTTGCTAGTTCCGCAGAAGTTGTTGCTAGTTCCGTAGAAGCTGTTGCTAGTTCCGTAAAAGCTGTTGCTTGATTAAGGGTTTACGTCACTGCCATTCGGGCTAAGGTAGAACTCAATACAATGGCAATGGTTGATGGCAAACAGTGGCTCTACCTAACCGA
>JBFLZA010000053.1:0-21055 GCA_040756535.1 Cyanobacteriota bacterium | reverse complement strand
TTGCTATTTTCAATATGGGTTTTTGCGAGAGCTAGTGACGATCCACAGAAAAATATTGCTAAAAGAACCCATGTTGGCATGGGAATTGTGAGCCAAACGCTGGAATTGAAGATTTCCGTCTTTGGCTTTGCTCGTTTGCTCATCCAGTAGCCTCTTTGACCAAGATTCTCATGTTGTAGAAGTCAATCCTTGAAGCCTTGGGCAGCATATCAAGAAACAATGACTTGGTGGCGTTCGCCTTTTCAGTTTGAGCTTCATAATGGGAAGTAAGACCAACTGGGTCGTTTCACTATACTGCTCGACTGAGAAATCAATAGAGCAACAGGAAATCTTTGTGTTCCTGTTGTCTTGACAAGGCAGATACAGAACACTATGCTTCTGGCACAATGACAGCCAGTAACGCAGTGTCGCTAAAAAACTTGTTATTGCTCTTGGCTCAGTCGCCTTGAGTTGCCCTACAGGAATTTTCAGAGCTTTCTGTAGTGAAAGTTACATTAGCACTCGCGAGCAACCAGGGATTGCTTGAGTAGAGCATTTCCCTATAATATTTCTACTCTGTCGATTTGGCAGGATGTCGGTGCCTAATTAGGGCTTTAAGCGTTTCTTCAAGCGCTCTCATCCGCTTTCTCTCTCCCTCACCCGCAGGTGGGACAATCAGCTTGAAGCCCTTGAAGCACCCAAGCTTTGCCACTTAAATAAGCCTATGTATCGGCTGGCATCCCCCATAACTTGAGGAGGCAGCGCGTAATGCCATTTTCCGACTATTTAACCAGATCCTCACCCCAATGGTATTAATGTAGACCTCCCATTAGTGTAAGTAGACTTCCCCTTTATGAAAATAGTTTCTATTTTTTCAAGTGTGGCGCGTAGAAGTGAAGTGTAAATCTACGCAATGGGCTAATAGACTTCAATTCGTCAATTTGTATCAGTAAGAACCGGACTCATCAGCATGGATAACAGGAGCATCAAGGCAAATCAACAAGGTCAGTTGTGGAATCAAGGAGACATGCCGTATTTAGGTCAGCGATGGTTGGTCGAGGAACGGGATGCGTGTGGTGTTGGCTTCATTGCTTCTTGTGATGGCACAGCCACGCACAAACTGATCGAGCAGGCATTATCTGCCCTAAGTTGTTTAGAACACCGGGGAGGATGTAGCGCTGACCAAGATTCTGGAGATGGTGCGGGTTTAATGACTGCCATTCCTTGGGAGTTATTTCAGCCTTGGTTTAGCGAGCAAAATATTTCCCTGCCGCCCATTGAGCAGTTGGGAGTAGGCATGGTTTTCCTCCCCCAAAATGGATCTCTCGTCAACAAAGCTCGTGAAATTGTGGAGCAAGTCTTAAGGAAAGAAGACTTAACTGTGTTGGGTTGGCGTGTAGTTCCTGTAAACGAATCAATTCTCGGTCCTCAAGCCAGAGAAAACCAACCTCAAATTGAACAAGTATTCGTGGCTTCTAAGGGCAAGCGGGGAGATGAACTCGAACGTGTGCTATTCACAGCAAGGCGTCGGATTGGTAAGGCCTTAGCGTCTGAAGGAAGTTTAAAGTGGTCTGACGATTTCTATATGTGTTCGTTCTCGACGCGCACAATTGTCTACAAGGGCATGGTGCGTTCAGCCGTGCTGGGAGACTTTTATACAGACTTAAAAAATCCAAATTATCAAAGTCGCTTTGCGGTCTATCATCGGCGCTTTAGCACCAACACAATGCCCAAGTGGCCACTCGCTCAGCCCATGCGCTTGTTGGGACACAACGGTGAGATTAACACGCTGCTGGGTAACATTAACTGGATGATGGCACGGGAAGCTGACTTAACTCACCCACTGTGGGGTACGAGGACTACCGAGTCAGAAATCAGGACTCAGGAGACAGCACAGAGCACTCCTCAAGAAACCGCTTCAGAATTGAATGATCTCAAGCCCATCGTCAATCCCGACAACAGTGACTCGGCCAATCTGGACAACGTACTGGAGTTACTAGTGCGCTCCGGACGCAGCCCGATGGAAGCTTTAATGATTATGGTGCCAGAGGCATACCAAAATCAGCCGGATTTGGAGAATCATCCGGAAATTGTCGATTTTTACGAATACTACAGCGGAATTCAAGAAGCGTGGGATGGGCCAGCGCTGCTGGTATTCAGTGATGGCAAGGTCGTAGGAGCCACCCTCGATCGCAACGGACTACGACCGGCACGTTACAGCATTACGCGGGACGGTTATGTCGTTGTTGCATCAGAAGCGGGTGTTGTAGACCTACCCGAAGCAGAAATTGTAGAAAAGGGTCGATTGGGGCCGGGGCAAATGATTGCCGTGGACTTAGAAACCCACGAAATTTTGAAGAACTGGGAAATTAAGCAACGGGTAGCGCAAGCCTTGCCTTACGGTCAGTGGCTGCGGCAGTACCAAGAAGTTTTGCATCCCCAAGGCTTTGTTGATACACCCCAGTTAGAGTCATCGGCACTACTGCGTCAACAGACAGCCTTTGGCTACACAGCTGAGGATGTGGAAATGATCATCCAACCGATGGCAATCGATGGGAAAGAACCCACCTTCTGCATGGGAGATGACACCCCTCTAGCCGTGCTGTCCGATAAGCCGCATTTGCTGTATGACTACTTCAAGCAGCGTTTTGCCCAGGTGACTAACCCGCCAATTGACCCATTGCGGGAAAGTTTGGTGATGTCGCTGAGAATGCAGTTGGGCGAACGAGGAAATTTGTTAGAAGCAAAGCCAGAATACGCCCGGAAGCTAACACTGAAAACGCCCGTTCTCAATGAGACCGAGTTGGAGGCAGTAAAAGCATCAGGGTTTAAAACGACCCAGCTGTCTACCTTATTTGAAATTGCCGCTGGTCCACAGGGGCTAGAGGCAGCAGTAAACTTGTTGCGCGACCAAGCCGCTGAGGCAGTAAGGGCCGGAACGAAGATTCTGATTTTAAGCGATCGCGTAGGTAGCGTGAGCGAAGGTTATAGCTACATTCCACCACTTTTAGCCGTAGGTGCTGTACACCACCATCTGATCCGCCAAGGACTGAGGATGAAAGCATCGATCATTGTGGATACAGCCCAATGCTGGAACACCCATCACTTCGGGTGCTTGATTGGCTATGGTGCGTCTGCGGTTTGCCCTTACTTGACTTTAGAAACTGTACGTCAGTGGGTCTGTGATCCAAAGACTCAGAAACTGATGGACAACGGCAAGTTTCCCAAACTAACCCAAGAGCAAGCTCAGAAAAACTACCGTAAAGCAGTAGAAGCGGGACTGTTGAAGATCCTCTCGAAGATGGGGATTTCTCTTCTGTCCTCTTACCAAGGCGCTCAGATTTTTGAGGCCATTGGGATTGGTACGGATATCGTGAAACTGAGTTTTGCGGGTACAACCTCGCGCTTGGGTGGCTTGAGCATGACCGAGTTGGCGCAGGAAGTAATCTCGTTCCACCAGAAGGCTTTCCCGGAAATTACCAGCAAGAAGCTGGAAAACTACGGCTTTATCAATGCCAAGCCGAGGGGCGAGTATCACATGAATAGCCCTGAAATGGCAAAGGCGCTGCACAAAGCCGTTGCCGATCGCAAAAACTACGACCACTACGACCTCTATAAGCAGCTATTAGCGCAGCGTCCCCCTACGGCATTGCGAGATTTGCTGGACTTCAATAGCGATCGCGCTCCCATTTCCATTGAGGAAGTGGAGTCGATTGAGGAAATTGTCAAGCGGTTCTGTACGGGAGCGATGTCTTTAGGGGCTTTATCGCGGGAAGCGCATGAAGTCCTGGCTATTGCCATGAATCGCATCGGAGGCAAATCCAACTCTGGCGAAGGTGGCGAAGACCCAACCCGGTTCAAAATGCTCAATGATGTGGATGAAACTGGACATTCTCCAACCCTACCCCACCTTAAAGGTCTACGGAATGGAGATACGGCAAGTTCTGCCATCAAACAGATTGCATCCGGTCGCTTTGGCGTAACGCCGGAGTACCTGGTGAGTGGTAAGCAACTTGAGATCAAAATGGCTCAGGGCGCTAAACCCGGAGAAGGCGGTCAATTACCGGGTAAGAAAGTAAGCCCCTACATTGCGATGCTGCGGCGCTCCAAAGCAGGAGTTCCGCTGATTTCACCGCCGCCTCACCACGATATTTATTCGATTGAGGACTTGGCGCAACTGATCTTTGACCTGCACCAGATTAATCCTGAAGCTCAAGTATCGGTGAAGCTGGTGTCGGAAATTGGCATCGGTACGATCGCGGCGGGTGTGGCTAAGGCAAATGCTGATATCATTCAAATTTCCGGTCATGATGGCGGTACGGGTGCCTCTCCCCTGAGTTCCATTAAACACGCCGGTGCGCCTTGGGAGTTCGGACTTACGGAAGTACACCGGGTGTTGATGGAAAATGAGTTGCGCGATCGCGTCCTGCTTCGAGCCGATGGTGGGCTGAAGACGGGTTGGGATGTCGTGATGGCAGCCTTGATGGGAGCAGAAGAATATGGCTTCGGCTCTGTGGCAATGATTGCCGAAGGGTGTATAATGGCGCGAATTTGCCACACCAACAACTGTCCGGTTGGGGTTGCCACTCAGCAAGAAAGACTTCGGGAACGCTTTTCAGGCATCCCTGAGCATGTAGTGAACTTCTTCTACTTTGTTGCTCAAGAAGTGCGATCGCTTCTAGCAAGACTAGGCTACCGCTCATTGGCAGACATCATCGGTCGTGCTGATCTGCTCAAAACTCGGGAAAATATCAATCTGAGCAAGACACAATCCCTCAATCTCAATTGTCTGATTCAGTTGCCTGATACAAGAGAGCATCGTAGCTGGCTCAATCATGAAAAGGTTCATAGCAACGGCCCTGTTCTCGACGACCAACTGCTCGCCGATCCTCAAATTCAGGAGGCAATCCGCAATCAACGATCAGTAACCAAGGATATCAACCTCGTAAATACTGATAGAACCGTAGGAACACGCCTTGCCGGTGCGATCGCCAAGCAGTATGGAGACACAGGTTTTGAAGGGCAAATTACCCTCAAATTCAAAGGTACTGCTGGTCAAAGCTTTGGGGCGTTTAACCTCCCTGGCATGACACTGATCTTGGCAGGTGAAGCCAATGACTATGTGGGCAAAGGGATGCATGGTGGTGAAATTATTATCAAACCACTAGCAAATGCTACTTACGACCCAGCCAAAAACGTGATTGTGGGTAACACCTGTCTTTACGGGTCTACAGGCGGTACGCTATTTGCCAATGGCGGAGCGGGTGAACGCTTTGGAGTCCGCAACTCCAAAGGTCAAGCCGTGATTGAGGGAGCCGGTGACCACTGTTGTGAGTACATGACAGGCGGTGTCATTGTGGTCTTGGGCAATGTCGGTCGCAATGTCGGTGCTGGTATGACCGGTGGTTTAGCATACTTCCTCGATGAGGATGGAAGTTTTCCAGCGAAAGTCAACCCGGAAATTGTCAAGACTCAACGGGTAACGACGCCTGCTGGCGAGCGACAGCTCAAAGAGCTGATCCAAGCTCATGCGGAACGTACTGGCAGCCCGAAAGCGAAGATGATTTTGGCAAACTGGTCTGACTATCTGCCACAATTCTGGCAAGTGGTCCCTCCTTCTGAGGCTGATACACCAGAAGCTAATTCCGATACGGTGACCCAACGGGAATTGATCCCAGTCCAGTAGGAAAGAGGGTGAAAGGTTGAAGGTTTGAAAGATAACCTTCAACCCCCAAATAGTTGAAGGTTAGAAAGTTATAAAGTTAAAGGTTTTCATAACTTTGCACTTCCTAATCTACTAACCTTTAAGCCTTTTTTTTCTGAGGTTCTTTACTGTTTTTCTGAAGTTCTTTACTGTTTTTCTGAGGTTCTTTACTGTTTTTCTGAAGTTCTTTATCTCCCATTTCCATTAGTTCAGGCACGGTTACGAATTGGTAACCGCGTTTTTTTAGTTCAGCAATTAATTGCGGTAAAGCTTGCACTGTTTTTGAGCGATCGCCTCCTCCATCGTGCAGCAAGACGATCCCGCCCGGTTTGGCTGCTCCAAGTACGCTGTTCATCAATGCCGGAGTGCCTCGATAACGCCAGTCGAGTGAATCGGCTGACCACATAACGACAGAGTACTTTTTCTTATGAGCGTAGGCTGCTAAGCCATTATTTAAGATCCCCGCAGGGGGTCTAAATAAAACTGTCTTAACACCCGTTAATTTATAAACGAGTGATGCTGTGTTATCGAGTTCATGAGCAGCGGCGGCTTCATTGAACTTGTGATATTGGTGGCTCCAGGTATGATTGCCAATGGCGTGGCCCTCTGAAACAATCTGCTTCGTTATTTGAGGATACTGTTTTACTTGTCTGCCAACAACAAAAAAGGTCGCTTTGATGTTGTTCTTCTTGAGGATACTGAGTACCTGTGAGGTTGATTTCGGCCAAGGTCCATCATCAAAGGTTAGCGCAATAGGCTTAATAGGAGGCTGTTGGGCATTGGCTTTATTGCCACTTTTGAATTGGACATCACGGATCGTTTTGCCTTGGAACTGGGCAGGTATCGGTGAGTTGAGCCGTTGTACCGTTTCTTCCCGTGCCAATCTGGCAATAATTTGCTTGTATGCCTGATTTGACTGGGCGACTAAAGCTTCTTCTTCCACAGTCTGCGAGTTGGATTTCTGCTGTCGCATCGGCAAAGTTCCCGATATCAAGACTTTAGGAATCGCTGATTGAGCAACTGGCAAGCTACAGCCCGAGATAAAACTCACAGCAGCGACAACTAACACCAAATAGATACTGCGCTCCCCACCAAACAGATGACGGTTTGCCACGTTTATTCTCCTTCACTCCTCAACACACAAGCACGGTAAGCCAAAGTTTTAATGCCTTAGCGTTTTGAGAGGGCAGTGATTAAGGATTACTTCAGTGGGACGAGTAATTGATTTCACTTCACCCCCTGACTCTTACCACTGCCTCTCAAGAGCTAAAGGCAGGCTTTTCTAAATCGCGGCACACTTTTCAAGCGATCGCCCTTACGTGGCATCGAAATTTGTTCTAACGCTGATGATTATGTTGTAAGTTTCTGTCGAAACTCAATCACGTCCGGGATGGAACGCGAGTTTTTTTGAGAAAGAACCTTGATTTCCAACCCAGTGCATTGGTAAAGCGATTGCAGGGTAGATGCAAGACGCCAAAATTACTAGCCTTGGCAAGTTTGGTCTTCCTTTCGGGTCGCTTTGCCTCAACTCGATCTTCTGGGCTTTGCCCTGTTGACGCTTGCTAAGTACACCTCACCCGAAAAGCCATACCAAATGCGTCTAATCGGTCAATAACTTTCTCAGTTATCACTGATTAGACTTGGAAACCCTTCCCCTATTAATGGATTGCTCTACTAAGGCTGGCGCGATCGCTACCTATCATGAAGAGCCCTCACCCTGCGGTTGTAAACACTTAACGGACGAGGCGCTTGCGGGAGTCCAAGGAACACCCATCACATCGCCTTTTTGCCCTGAAAGGTAGGATAACATTCGCTTTGTCTAGGTAGTGTACTGCTCCACAGCAATCAGCTCTCTAGCGGCAATGCGATGTAGCGCGATCGCTCTAACACCTTGAAAGCCGCACTTCTCACAGACGCTGTAGATAGCAACTGCACCCTGCTAGACTTGCGTTGAACTCAGTTTGACACAAGATTTCAAATCCCTGCCAAACTAACACTTCAAATGCTGCTTCTATCCGGCGATCGCCAAAGCTGACAATTACACACTGAGTGAGACAGTCGTTTAGCCATGACTCCGTTAACTCACCCATCTCGTTTGCCTGCCTTTAGAGGCAAAATATTGTGGGTTAAAGCAAAATTGTAGAGGCATTTGCCCTAATTTACCCTAGTCACTCTCAAAAAGACAGTAGTACGATTAGCGAATATCCCAGTCCCCAGAAAGCGCTTCTTAACTACCATGGCAAAGAAAATCTCCCTCAGCTTATGCCTGTTTCTCGGCGTCATCGTTAATGGAATTCCTGCCCAAGCCACGATAACTAAGGCACCGACTGTATCACAATCACCCCTGAGTGCCCAGTCGGGTATCGCCCCGACTCTTCTTCAACTTGTTGCCCAACAAGCCGCCCCAGCTCAACCAGCTACCCTAACGCTCGAAGATCTACCCCCTGGATTCACAGAACTTCCTCCAGAGCTAGCAGCTAAGATTGCTTCCCGGCTCGAGGTTCTAAGAGAGCAAATGGGACAGGGCAACATGAAGCCTGAGAATTTCTTTGCTTTCGTTAATCCCAAAACTTTCCAAGTTGTGTTGGGATTTACAGGTAAGTTTCCCAATGAAGCTCAACAGACTAGCTTTGATACCAATTTACAACAGCTTCATCAGCCAGAGGCTCAGGAACGAACACTGAGTC
The DNA here is from genome assembly GCA_040756535.1 of Cyanobacteriota bacterium. Taxonomy (GTDB): domain Bacteria; phylum Cyanobacteriota; class Cyanobacteriia; order Cyanobacteriales; family Coleofasciculaceae; genus JBFLZA01. The sequence goes on along the minus strand of JBFLZA010000053.1, from coordinate 12,685 downwards.
TGTTGCAGGAAAATTTAAAAGCGTTCGGCTCGATTAAGGTTACAGAGTATCGAGCGCTGCCTGAATTGAATAATTTGGCGAATGCTTCAACAGGAATCGCACTGGCTTTAGAGATGCACAACCAACCCTTACGCTTAGATTTGGCTGCATTTCGTCGCAATTCAATGGGAGCGTTTACAGGAGTTATGTATGCCAATGGGCAACAGCCAGTGATAGCTGTAGCAGATGTGGCGCAAAAACTAGATCATCGGCTTGAACAGTTGTCATCCGATTTTAGATTTTAGATTTTGGATGATCCCTACGGATAAATAAATTTGGGATCGCTTCTACTTCAGAGTAAGGGCAATGGGAAAAGGAGTAGTGTGAAACTCTTCCTTTTTCCGCCTGCAAGCTGCACTTTACCGCTCGATAGTTTGATAGTGCCGATGATAGGAAGTGTAAGCATCAGGAGTATATCCCTTAATGCCATTGGCGACAACGCCTAAAACAGAAGCACCGGAAATTTTTAAACCATCCAAAGACTTAGTCAGTAAAGAACGGTCTGTCTTCTGTAGTCCAACAACCAAAACAATGCCATCTGTATTAGCGGCTAAAATATTGCCATCCGCTAGCCCCAGCAACGGGGGTGTATCATAAATCACCAAGTCGAAAAAGGCCTGAAATTGCTCCATGAGATACTGCATTTTTGCAGAGGAGAGAAGTTTGATGGAGTCGTTTGTGGTCTGACCGGCTGTCAAGACAAACAAATTTTCTTCAACAGAGGAGCGCTGAATTGCATCATTCAAACTTAAGTCTGTTGCAATAACATCACTGAGTCCTTGCTCGTTGGGTAAACCCAAGCGGATATGGAGCTGAGGACGACGGAGATCGGCATCAATGAGCAAAACTCGCTGACCAATCGATGCCGCCGTCTGTGCCAGGTGTATCGCCACGGTAGACTTGCCATCCGCCGGAACGGCGGAACCAATCACTAATGAATGAATGGGTTTGCGAGCACTCAGTAAACGGATATTGGTATATAGGGTGCGGAATGCTTCTAAGAAGGAGGCAGAATGCTCATCGTGAACTTGTGCCTTTAAAGGAAGCAAGGCATGAGAACTGGTCTGTTCCAGGAAAGCTGGAGCAAGTTTTTGAGTTTTTCTATCCAGTTTTTTGAGGTCTCTAGAAAACGGAATGATCCCCAATAGTCGCAGTCGGGTTGCGGCTTTGATCTCATCCGGTGTATGGAATACAGTGTGGAGAATCTCGACAACCAGACCAATTCCTATCCCCATTAGCAAGCTAAGAACTCCTGCGATCGCTAATTGCCGCTTCGTTTTATCCGCAGCAGCGGGAATTGGATCTCCGAAGCGATCACGCGGCAGTTCTGGGGGAGCAATGACCTCCCAAGGAATTTCCCGTTGAGAAGCATCTAACTGTAAACTTTCTCGCTTCTCTAAAAATTCCTTTAAGCTGTTTGTGGCAACTTCTAATTCTCGCTGTAGATCAGCATACTGACGTAAAACAGCAGGAAATACCCTAATTTTTTCATTGGTTGTACGCTCAGCCTCTGCTAGGGTGCGATCACGAGCCTCTAATTCCCTAATTCGGCCAGCAATATTCTCTAGACTTTTTTGGGCTTCTTGAGTCAAGAGTGACCGTAAATTTTGCTGTTTTTCCCGTAAGTCTTGGATTGGCGGACTATCTTCTAGAAACTGGGACGATTGTAGCGCGATCTCAGATTCTATCCTCTGAAGCTCTCCAATCAGTTTCTCATAACTACCAGGTTTATTGGGATCGCTTGTGAGAACAGAGGTTATATTATTTTCCCTCAACTGCTTTTGCCGAGTGGCATAGGAAGCTCTGGATTCCGCCAGTTGCGCTTCAAGATCAACCCGTTGGGATTTAAGAAACTGCGCTTGTTCGGTCAGGGATCTTCCCGTCGTTTCTGGCTCATTTAGAGTATATTCTTGCCGCAGTTTTTGCAGTTGCCCCTGAAGCAGATCAACTCGCTTCTGAAGAGTTGGAAGTTGATCATCAATAAACTGAATACCTTGACGCAAGCTAGTCAAGCGCTCTTGAAGAGAGTACTTCAGATAAACGTTTGCCAGTTGCTCCAAGACGAACTGTATTTGATCAGGCTTTTTAGCGTAATAACTAATTCTTAAAATTTTGGTTCCCTGCTGTTTTCCATCTTTTTCATAACTGACACGGGCAATCTCCAACTGCTCCATTAGAGAGCCGTAAGTAATTTGTGGATACCGAGCTTGCAACTCTTTCACCACCGGGTCCATCAGTTTAGGACTCTTCAACACTCGGATTTGAGTTTCATAATCCACCAAATCCGAGCTTTCGATACCCAGTCGGGAGATTTCTGCTGCACCGGTGTTGTTGCCAGTTTGAGCCAGTAAGGATAATTTAGCCAACCGACCTTCAGCGGTGACCGGTTCGACCAAAACACTAAAAGAGCCTTTATAAACAGGAGGAGTCTTTCTAGCTTGCCAAATAATATAGCCCCCCGCTATTCCCCCCAATGCGATCGCTGCTGCTGCCATAATGGGAGCTCGGCGACGCACCACAGCGAATAACCACGCCAAATCCAATGTATTCCCCTCACTCACATCCGGCTCGTGGCTATGACCTCGATAGGGAGGCTCTGAGAAGTTTTCTCCTGGCCGTTGTGAAAACATTTGATAATCGCGTTCGGTATCCATACTTTTTTCCGCCCCTGGCAACAACTCCCGCTCTAATTATTATCTAATTCCAAAGATCGACAGCAGTAGATTAATCCCAGCCGCAGGACTTAACAGCAAACCCAATGTATCCGTAATTCTGCTGGCATTAGAGCGTCTTACCACAACTATATCGTTGTCCCGAAGGATAGGATTGTTTTGTTCATTGGCTCCTTGAGCAAAATTAATCGGCATATTTTCCCGTGTCACCGTACCATTGGGATTGAGGCGAATGAGTTCTACGGAACTGCGCTCAGCTCGGCTACCCTTAAACCCGCCAGCCGTTAGTAGAGCTTGATTCAAGGTCGTATTGGGCGTTACTTTCAACGTTCCCGGAGCTTCTACTTCTCCAACAATACTGACGTCAATGGTGTCTGGAGAAAAGCGAGCTTGTGCTAATTCAACCGCTTCAGCAGGAGGAATTTCCGTCACTTTGGGCACTACGACGGTATCTCCTTCTTGCAATATGGCATCTTGGGTGATGTCTCCTGACTGCAAAAGTTGCCAAAGGTTAACTTGAATCGTTTTTTCAGTTCCGTCGCTCGTCAGACGGCGAATTTGAATGTTACGAATATCCGCTAAAGGCCTGATTCCCTGTGCTTGTTGCAGGGCAAGAGATACTGTTGGTAAACCACCGATAATTCCCGCTCGGTCTGTAGCGGTTCCAATCAAAATATAGGAACCCGGTCGCTGCACTTCACCAACGACAGAAACGGTACGCGCTCGATTGGGATCGGCGGCAATGCTGGCTGTCGCTAGTTGACGGGTCCCGGCAAGATTAACGGCGGCTTCCGTTGGAATATAGATTGTATCACCATCTCTTAAGGTTAAATCTTGCGAGCGATCGCCAGTTCGTAACAAATCTTTAAAATCTACAGTAAAGGTTTGATCCGCACCACCACCTGCTCGTCGTCGCCGGACTTGGATCTGGCTAATATCAGCAGCTAGGGTTACTCCTCCTGCCTGCTGAAGGGCCTGAGTCAAAGTTGGATACTGTACCCCTGGATTGTCGCCAGCTCCTCCGGTCAAGTTTAGGGTGAAAGAACCCGGTCGATTTACCTCTCCAGACAGATAAACATTCAGGGGACGAGGAGATAGCAATCTCACCGTAACGATTGGACGCTTGAGGAAGCGAGAGTATTCCGCCGATATGGCATTAGTCGCCTGGACTAGGGTCAGATTTTGAACCGATATTCCCCCAATTAAAGGGAGATAGATGACGCCATCGACCGGTACCTGGTACTCGCCACTGTATTGCGGGACTTGAAAGATATCAATGAAAACGCGATCGCCCCCACCTAAAATATAAGGACTCTGGGTTGGCGCTGAGCGAGGAGCTTGAGCAACTTGCTGAAATTGCTGTAGGGGAAGATTGAGTGGCGCTTGCTGGGGTTGCTCCGGTTGGAGGGTTGGCAATTGAGCAACGGCAAGCGTTGGCCAAGACACACCCATCAAAGCCAATAGGGACAAGCCAGCAGCAGGCTGAGTTACTGCTTTGAAAAATTCGGTAGGCATACACCCAACTGATTCAACCTATCTATTGTACGAATTGGCTTCAGGGTCTTGACAAAGGCTTCAAGAATATATCAACTCCCTCCTGCTGCGGAGAACGCTGCGCGTCGAAGAGCTTCTTCCCAAGGGAGTACGTTGTGAGTACAGATCCTAATGCCTAGTTAGGTTCTGCTTTTCCCTGAATGTTAAAAATTATGACAACGGTTTTTCCAAGTTGGCGCGATCGCAATAGGTTCTCAACAATCACTCCAATGGATTACCAGCGATGGGAGTAGAAAAGCCTCTGTTTACACAACCCTCTTGAGTTAAATACCTGACTATCAGTTTTATGAAGGTTGTTTGAAAACAAATACCTCTAGATAGAGGGAAGAGGGACGCATTCTTGACTATACTGCGATCGGTTAAAGATAGATAAAGCGAAAGCACAGCCCTTTCTTCGTCATCCTGCTTGACGGCAAATGGGTAGCTTGATACATCAATTTATCATCTTTTTTCAAGGTGATAAAAAGTGGAATACATCCCACAGCTTAGGTGGCTCTCTTGTTTGAGAACGCCCCTAATTCCAGATTTTAATTCATTCATTCTTTTGGTAATCATCATCTAGAGAGGTAGAATATATGTTTCTACAAGACAAAGACACAGGAAGTTTAGTAGAAGTACTTGACATTGAAGCCTTGTTCGATCCCAACAAGAATAGTATTAGTGGTCAAGATCAAATGGGCCAAGAGGAGCAGAATCCTGCATCTTTTAATAAAGAGAGTTTAAAGTTCCCTTCAGGTGAAGACTTACCTCGATGCTGGATGGATGTTAACTATAAAAAATCTGAAAAGCCAGTAGGTAAATTATAAAAAATTGGACTGAATTAAGCTCATCCTCCGGCTGAATAGCGGAGGATTTTACTTTATTAATTAGTAGTTAGTAGATAAGTAGGTAGACGGAAATAAACCGAGGTATGTTACGGAAAGTAAACATACCGGAAACCCTTACCACTGACCAATGACGGCCCTCACGAGTTAACTTTAATTGGGCCGACCTTACTTAGTAGGTAGTAGGAGTAGCTAGATTAATTATTGAGATAGGAAGTAAGTTTACTCCCATTAATGTATAAAAAGTAACCACGAATCCCTAAATCGTGTGTACTTTTCCTGGCTGAGGTTTGGGGGCTTCCAGACGAAACAGGTTGTGAGCATCTGCCTATTAGTGAAAAAGTAATGCCAAAAGGCAGGATGTAGAAATTAATACTTCAATACTAAGCCTCCCTGGAATCAGGGAGGCTTAATGGTACGGGATTCAGACTGCCAGAGGGACTGCGAAGGAGATAAAAGTACCTAAATCGACTTTTAAGCAGCTTGACGCTTGTTATCAAAACGTCTAGATACTTTAGAGTGTGAAAGGGATAAAAAAATCCTGTAAGAATTCAAAGGGTACGCCGGTATGCATATAAGTGAAATTACTCATCCGAACCAGCTGCACGGCTTGTCGATCCGCCAACTTGAGCAAATTGCTCGGCAAATCCGGGAAAAGCATCTGCAAACCGTAGCTGCCACTGGTGGCCACTTAGGGCCAGGGTTAGGTGTTGTAGAACTGACGATAGCCTTATATCAAACCCTAGATTTGGATCGGGACAAGGTGATCTGGGATGTCGGTCACCAAGCTTACCCGCATAAAATGCTTACGGGGCGGTATGATCGATTCCACACGATACGGCAAAAGGATGGTATAGCCGGTTACCTGAAGCGCTGTGAGAGTCAATTTGATCACTTTGGCGCGGGTCATGCTTCTACCAGTATTTCTGCTGCATTGGGTATGGCGCTGGCGCGAGACCTTAAGGGCGAAAATTTCAAAGTTGCGGCAATCATTGGTGATGGCGCACTTACGGGGGGTATGGCATTGGAGGCAATTAACCATGCCGGACATTTGCCCCACACCAAGCTACTGGTGGTATTGAACGACAATGAGATGTCGATTTCTCCGAACGTTGGGGCGATTTCTCGCTACCTCAACAAAGTACGGCTGAGCCCACCGATGCAGTTTTTGACTGACAATTTAGAAGAACAGTTTAAGCATCTTCCCTTTGTTGGCGAGTCGTTATCTCCAGAATTATCACGAGTCAAGGAAGGGATGAAGCGTCTAGCCGTACCCAAGGTGGGAGCGGTTTTTGAAGAACTGGGCTTTACCTATATGGGCCCCGTGGATGGTCACAACATAGCAGACTTGATTGCTACGTTCAAAGCTGCACATGCTCACCCAGGTCCAGTCTTGGTGCATGTGGCAACAGTGAAAGGGAAAGGATATGCGATCGCAGAACAAGACCAAGTCGGCTACCATGCTCAAAGCCCCTTTGATCTTGCCACCGGCAAAGCTATCCCCTCCAGCAAACCCAAACCTCCTAGCTACTCCAAAGTTTTTGCCCACACCCTAGTCAAACTTGCTGAAAACAACCCCAAGATTGTAGGCATCACAGCAGCGATGGCAACTGGGACAGGGTTAGATAAACTCCAAGCCAAACTCCCCAAACAATATATTGATGTAGGCATTGCCGAACAACACGCTGTCACCCTCGCATCGGGTTTAGCTTGCGAAGGTATGCGCCCCGTTGTCGCGATTTACTCGACCTTCCTGCAACGCGCCTACGACCAAGTGGTTCACGACGTTTGCATCCAAAATCTCCCTGTCTTCTTCTGCCTGGATAGGGCAGGAATTGTGGGTGCTGATGGTCCCACTCACCAAGGAATGTATGACATCGCTTACCTGCGCTGTCTACCGAACATGGTGCTGATGGCTCCCAAAGATGAAGCCGAACTTCAGCGGATGGTGGTTACAGGTATTAGCTATACTGATGGCCCCATTGCCATGCGTTTCCCTCGTGGCAATGGCTACGGTGTCCCCCTGATGGAAGAAGGTTGGGAACCCTTACCTATCGGGAAGGGCGAAATCCTGCGTAATGGAGATGACCTGTTGATCCTCGGATATGGCTCAATGGTAAATCCTTCAATGCAGGCAGCGGAAATTTTGAGTGAACATGGCATTGAAGCTACAGTGATTAATGCCCGTTTTGCCAAACCTCTGGATACAGAATTAATTCTGCCCTTGGCTAAGCGGATTGGTCGAGTGGTTACCTTGGAAGAAGGCTGTGTAATCGGTGGCTTTGGTTCGGCAGTAGCCGAAGCTTTGTTAGATAATGACATTCTGGTTCCTGTGAAGCGAATTGGTGTTCCTGACTTGTTAGTCGAACATGCTAAACCAGAGGAAGCCAAAGTCGAAATAGGTCTAACTGCTGCACAAATTGCTGAACAAGTGCGAAATGCGTTTGGTTCTCAACTGGCAGTCATTAGCCAATAAGAATCAGCGTTGATGTGGGAGACGGTTGATTAGTCTTGTAAAGACGCGACTCAACCCATTTCTACAGTTCGGATAATTCCCCGCCGTGAGCCAAAACGATATCTGGGGCTTACGCATCTTAAGGTAAGTGCATCAAAAGCGATCGCATATTGCAGCAATCTCAAGCTTTAATGTTGCACTCTTACTCTTATTGTGTAAGTCCTAGTATCGTTATTTAGCAACGGGACAGTTTAGACAGAAAATAGTCAATTAACTTTTAAAAATCAGGGTGAATTCTGGAAAAATCACTTGGCTTTTGCGTAAGTAAATGAAAAATTTTGATGTTGTGGTTGTGGGAGCGGGACCTGCTGGTGGTCAATGTGCTAGATTACTGGCAAAGTCTGGAAGGAAAGTTTTACTGGTAGAGCAACACGAAACATTTGAGAAAAATGATTTTTCGAGTGCAGCTACTCCCCTAGAAACTTTAGAAAAATTTGACCTCCCACAAGATGTAGTCGGTAGTTTTTGGCAAAAAATCGTAATTGTTGCCACAAATTGTAGCCATACTTGGGATTCTTCTAAAACTTTAGGAGCAGTCTTAAATTTTGCTAAATTTAGAGACTTTCTCGCTAGGGAAGTTGAGTCTTATGGAGGTGAAGTTTGGATGGGTCATCGATATATTCGATATGAGGAAAATCAGGGGAAAACTCTAGTTGAACTTAAGCCACGCGGTCAAAATCAATTTTTTGTAAGTACTGAGCTTTTAGTTGATGCAACGGGGCCAGCTAGAGCCATTATGTATGCTAATGAAAAGGATAAACCTGATTTTTTAAAGCCAGCAGGCATTGAGTATTTGATTGAAGTAACAGAAGAAGAATACGAAAAATATGCAAACGCACTCCTTTTTTTCTTGGGACATAAATGGATGCCAAAAGGGTACTCTTGGATATTTCCCATGGAAAAGAATCGACTAAAAGTTGGTGCTGCATCATATCGAGGTAATCACCAAATTATTAATCAGACAAAATCAATTAAATATTATATAGAATTATTGATTAAAGATTACATGCAGCTCAAAGATTATAAAATTATTGATATCCATGGTTCAACTTTGCAATATTCTAGTGGTTTAAATGATATTTATTATCGGGATAACATTATTGCAATTGGTGATGCTGTATCCACAGTGAATTTATTGGGTGGAGAAGGTATCAGACACGCGATGGATGGTGCGGGAATCGCTTGCAAACACATACAAAGTTATCTTAGCAAGCAGTCTTTAAGCTTTAAAGAATATAAAACAGAAATGCAAGAGCGTTTTTCTACTCAATGGAATTTATCAGAAACCATCTGCAGGAAAAGATATTTAATTGAGAGTGATGAACAAATTGATAAAGGTTTGGCTTTCTTGGTTCCTCTGGAAACGGAGGAGATAGTAGATATACTGTTTTACTACAAATTTGAAAAGCTCTCGAAAAGCTTAGTTGTTTACTTGCTGCGAAAAGTTCGTTCTTTCCTGAAAGCTATAATAGATGTGAGAAAATTTGCTAGGATTCTCAAAAAAAGTTCAGAACTCAGAAGTTACAGGAGTTCTGAGTAGCTTTTTCCTGGAATTGTGGTCTCACCGAAAAGAGAAGCACTGAAAGAAAGCAGAGAATACAGTAGGGGCACGGTATTCAGAGAATACAGTAAGGACACGGCGACGCTAAGCCCCTACAAACAATGTGTATTCGACCCAATTGAGAACTGCTATGTAATCACTAATCCATAATTATTACCTCAACTTCAGGCAAGTCCAAAATTCCGAATTCTTCTCAATTACTGAACTTCTGTCTTCTTTTGCCTTTAGGTACAGGAGTGTCAATGATATAAAGGAATCAATCCTAATCAAACCTTACACCTTCTGACAATGGCTACCAATCCGGTGTACCCCGTAATCTGGAACGAAGACCGCGTTTTACTGATTGATCAAACTCAATTGCCAGCCAAATATGCGATTGTTGAAATCAGTCGCTATGAGGATATGGCGCAAGCGATTAAAACAATGATTGTCCGAGGTGCGCCAGCAATAGGTGTAGCCGCCGCTTATGGAATGTATCTAGGGGCAAGGGAGATTCAGACAGACGATCGCGAAACGTTTTTGAGCAAACTCGAAGAAGTAGCTCAGCAATTGCGACAAACCCGACCAACAGCCGTGAATTTGTTTTGGGCGATCGCACGGATGCTGAAAACTGCTTATGAGACTATTGGCTCAGTTGAACAACTCCAAACCTCATTACTGAAAACCGCTCAAGCCATTCAGATAGAAGATTTACAAACTTGTCAGGCGATAGGCGATCGCGGTTTGGAAGTTTTACCCAAAAATCCTCAGCAACTGTGTATTCTCACTTATTGCAATACCGGAGCGCTGGCAACAGCCGGATATGGTACAGCTTTAGGCGTGGTACGTTCGGCATGGCGAGAAGGGCGACTGGCAAGAGTCTACGCTTCAGAAACTCGTCCCCGCTTGCAAGGGGCAAAGCTAACGGCTTGGGAATGCATCCAAGAAGGGATACCTGTTACCCTGATTACCGATAACATGGCTGCTCATTGTATGAATCGGGGGCTGATTGATGCGGTTATCGTCGGTGCAGATCGGATTGCTGCCAATGGTGACACGGCCAACAAAATTGGCACTTACAGTTTAGCGATCGTTGCCAAAGCTCACAATATTCCTTTCTTTGTCGCAGCTCCTCTCTCCACTGTGGATTTTGACTTAGCCGATGGCATGAAAATTCCTATCGAAGAACGCCATCCCTCAGAAATTTATCAAATTGGAGAAACGGTGATATGCCCCCCCATGGTAGAGTTCTACAACCCAGCCTTTGATGTCACACCGGCTAAATACATCACGGGTATTATTACTGAGAACGGCGTAGTTACGCCGAATGAGTTACAAAAGTTTCAGCTCCAAACGTCTGCTTGAAACGAGGTATTGGTAATTATGCAAGGGCTGCGCTTGTAGCAGCCCTTAAGCTTAAATAAAATTAACTGCACCCGCCAAAAACTCAATGGACTAAGTAAGGGTACTTAGTCCATGCAAAACGATGTTCAATTAAAAATCAATCTAACTAGGGTTTACAGGCTCTTCCAGCTTGCTCTAGACTCTCTTAGCTATTTCTCAATTCCTCAAACTTTGAGGGGGGTTTGGCTCTCTGTTTCAACACTATTATGTGGTCTTAATTGACTAACATTAATGATCTAGTTTATTGCCACATTCAGTCAAAACACGCGCCGTCCATTTTTACTACTATTACTAAGCTCCTAGTGCTGTAAGTGGTTCAGGGGGGAAGGCACAGCCCTGAATTCCATCTCTTTTGTGTGCCTATCTTTAGATTAGCAACTCTTTGGAATAAAGGGGAGAGCTGTTCATAGAACTTTATTTAACTTAAATTTTCCTTGTTCAACTAAAACTGCCATGACACTTGACCCCAACTAAACCCTCTTCAGTGGGAATAATCGCGATCGCTTCCCCACGCTGATTATGATGCCATCGGATTTCATCTCCTTAGCCAAGCAATGGACAGAGGTGCTAGGTAGCGGCAACAAAGTACGAGCACAGCCCATTTCGCTTAATGCTACCGTTAACGCTGAGCGAGTTGAGGAGGGCGTCCCCTTAGACCTGTCATCAATTGCAGAGCGTAAACTTTCATAGGGCGAACCCGTTGCAGCATCCACAAACCCAAGCGACGCGCTGCCACCACCGGCAACCAGCTATTGGAAAACATCCGATCTAGAAAATCGGTAAAGCCTAAAATGACCAAATTTTCTTGTCTGCGCCAGCGTTCGTAGCGCTTGAGTACCGATACTGTTCCAATATCTTCACCGCGTTGATGGGCTTCTTGCAGCACTTGCGCCAATGCTGCCGCATCCCGGATACCCATATTCAGTCCTTGTCCACCAACGGGATGGCAACAGTGAGCGGCATCGCCAATGAGGGCTAAGCGGTGCTGAGTGTAGCGATCGCTTTGCATTAATTGTACGGGGAAGACGAGGCGATCGCTATCGAGTTCCAAACTCCCCAAAAGCCCTCCAGTGCGGTGTTCAAGTAACGCTAAAAATTCTTTTTCATCTAACTCTTTTAACGCTTGTGCTTCGGCGTGGGGTGCCGTCCATACTACCTGACAGCGATTATCGGGCAAGGGTAGCACTCCCATGGGGCCACTCGGCCAGAATCGTTCAAAAGCAGTATTATTGTGTGATTTTTCCGGTTTAATTCTTACTGTTACGCAAGATTGCCAGTATTTCCAGCCATGAGTCCCAATCCCTGCGGCTGTGCGAATATGCGATCGCGCTCCATCTGCTCCTACAATTAAGCGAGTCCTGAGCTGACGAGTCTCGCTGTCTACCTTTACTGTGATTTCCCCGCCAGAGTCCTGATACTCAACATTCACCACTTCAGCAGGACACAGCCAGCTAATACTGGGACAGTCTGCCAGAAACTCGTATAAAGATTCCAGTACAGGACGATGTTCGCCCACATAGCCTAGAGCATTCGTCTCCAAATCAGTGGGATGGAACTGCACAATACCGGCGTGATCAGCATCGGAGAGGCGAATTTGCCGATAGCTCGTAATCTGAGGCAGTATTTTATCCCATACTCCAATTGCCTCAAAAATACGCTCCGACAGGATAGAGAGGTTGTAAGCTTGCCGCCTTGCCACTGCTACAGACTGGGGTTGTGCCTCAATGAGTACCACGCTCAAGCCAGAGTCTTTCAACGCGCAGGCAAGTGTCGCGCCAGCGATTCCACTGCCGACAATGGCTAGGTCGAAATCAAAGTCGGAGTGAAGTGTTGGGGTAGTTTGTTTGAGCTGTTCCAGCGCCATTGTCCAGAGAGTGTGTCACTAACGATAAGAATATTTACTCTTCTTCATTGTGACGTGGACAGCTAAAGCGAGCAAGTCGTCTGAGATCTGGCAGCATTATTGCGTTGGAAAAGTCTACTATTTGACCAAATCCCAAGCTGGATACAAGCCCCGGATTGAGTCGTGGAGAGAAAGAAAAATTTTCCTTGTTTCAATCCTCCGGATTTATCTGTGGGGTCAATCCAAAATCCTTGCATCCAAAATCCTTGCATCGAATGTCCCGAAGGGTTAGGA
>JBFLZA010000052.1:0-21171 GCA_040756535.1 Cyanobacteriota bacterium | reverse complement strand
GATCGTGCAGACATCCGGACGGACTTGATTCATCGTATCGAAAATGCCCATCCCCGCCGTTACTGAACCGCCAGGAGAGTTGATGTAGAGATAAATATCTTTTTCAGGGTCTTCAGCTTCTAAAAACAGTAGCTGAGCAACGATTAAGTTGGCTAGATCAGAATCAACGGGTTGCCCTAAAAAGATGATGCGCTCTCGCAACAGACGAGAGTAAATGTCGAAGGCGCGTTCCCCACGCCCAGATTGTTCAATAACTGTAGGAATCATGCTGCACAGCTTTGTTTGTCTTTCTATAGATTGTAGCGATTGGTGAGATTTGCCGTTAGGTCGGATAACCTGCCTTGATGCCAGAATTCCTATAAGTATCGCTTACTAAGGGTTGGAAATCCTGATTTTGGCAACAGAACCTTCAATTGAAGGTAAAAAGATTGCTGCTGACTAACCCATCCTTTGTCAGTGGGAAACTCTCAAAGAGTCGGGAGAGTAAGCTTTCACTCGATTCTTGGAAACTGGGGCGAAACTTTTGCTGCCCTGCAATAATTACTAGCCGCTAACTAGTGTAGGGTGGCATAAATAACCCACCAGTTGGCAGCTCCGGGGGCTCCGGGATCTCCCGGAGCAAGCTTTTAGTTTAATCCTATTGAAGTGGTGGAAAACTTTTGCCGCTTTGCACTAGCCATTTCCTATTCCTCATTCTCTTTTTTCTCTTGTGACAGTTAAAAAGGCGGAACGTATGCCTGGGGAATTCAGTCTATCCTTAGGTAGGATTACCAACAAAACATCCTAGCTATTGGGTGGATTGAGCATCAAATCAAGTGTGGTTTTCGTCACCTATTCTATATCTAAGAATGAAGTTAAAGATTGAGGAGTGTCTCTCATGTATAACAGACTACTTCAAGCCGCTACCATAACATTATTACTGAATCTACTGGCACATATCAGTCAGCCAGCAGTCAATCACTCTACTGCCATATCACCCTCCCACATAGCATCAAAGCTAGTGGTGAATTTCCGATAGTGTTTGTCTAGTAACGGCATTACCCACTGCTCTTCATCGCTCCCACTATATCTATTGCCGTGTATTAGCTTGCTTAACTGAGGATATCCTCAACATTAAGCTCCATCGTTTGCTCTCTCACTAGGCGTTGACAGCACTGATTTAACGGTTTGTGAGTATGAGTCTTGTAATCGCTTGTCCGTTATAGGGCTGCGCTTAAAGCATTTGTTGTTGTGTGCCCAGACAGTTGATTGAAACTTGATGGCTGCCATGAGGTGCTGGATTTTTTCAGTTCTCGCAACAGGGATTCGGTTCGCTGTGTTCCTTCCTTTTTCCCTTGGCGCTGATAGAGTTCACGAGCTTTTTCAATAGCAGCGATCGCTTCAGTAGTGCGATCGCGTTTTTTTAGCGCCACCCCCAAATTATAGTAAGCTTTTGCGTCTTGGGGCGCGAGTTCGATCAAGCGTCGATAGGCAACAATCGCTTCCAAATAATTCTCCTGAACCAGTAAGATTTCTCCAATCGACGCCTGCGCTTCTACAGAATTCGGTTGCAGCGAAACTGCTCGCTTGAAAGCTGCTAAGGCATCCGGTAATTCCTTTTGCTCTTGCAGGATTTTGCCAATTTGGAGATAAACGGGGGCATTGCGAGGTGCTAACTTGGCCGCCTTTTCAAAAGCAGAAAGTCCGGCAGTTTTATTCCCCTGACGCACCAAAGCTGTTCCCAAACTCATTTGTACGCTGGCATTATTGGGAGCGAGTTTGGCTGCTTGTTGGAATGCTCTAACGGCTTCTGGGAATTTTTCGGCCTGTAAATACGCCGCCCCCATCAACTCATGAACTTCGACATTTTCTGGAGAGAGTTCAAGGACACGGCGATAAGCGGCGATTGCTCCGTCATAGTCTTTTTGACGCAGGAGGACGAAGCCTAAACCCAAATGGGCGTTTACTTTTTTACTATTGAGTGCTAGAGCCCGACGATAAGCCACTGCCGCGTCAGTATTATCTCCGATATTCGCGAAACTGTAACCGAGAGCATACTGAAATTCGGCATTATCGGGGTCAAGGGCAACGGCTTGTTGATAGGCTTTAACCGCTTCTTGGAAATTGCCCTGACGTGCTTGTAAGTAGCCGATGCCAGAGAAGATTTTGGGATTTTGGCGATCGAGGTTGGCAGCTTGTTGATAAACAGCGATCGCCTGAGTATAATTCCCCGCATCTACTAACTCTCGCCCTTTTCGTAGGAGTTGGTTCAATTGTTGGTTTTGCGTCTGTTGGCCAACTCTCCGTGATGGGCGTGCTTCGGCGGCTGTTGGCACTAGGGTTGTGAATCCAGTGAATAACAGGCTACCCATCAATAGAAACGGAATCTGCTTTTGCACGGTCAATTTTCTCACGGTTAATTGCTGCAATTGTTTCAGGGTTACGCTAGCTCCAGACTACGATCAGGATTAAATCGTTCTGGCAAATGGTATTTAAATTAGTATTTCTTTAGGTAAGAAATTATCGAGAGCAATTTTACCAGAGAAAGGTTAATGATTGTAACAACCACCGATATCATTCAAGGTGCAGTCATTGAGGCGTATTTAGGAATTGTTACGGCGGAGGTTGTCTATGGGAGCAACGCCCTGAGAGATTTTTTTGCGGGAATTCGCGATGTCATTGGTGGACGGACTGGCAGTTATGAGCGCTTGTTTGAGCAAGGACAACAAGATGCGATCGCTGAACTGCAAAAACGTGCCCAACGCTTGGGTGCAGACGCTGTCATTGGGATTGAAATCGACACAGGTACGATTAATATTGACCAAAAAGGCGCACTGTTGCTGATCACCGCCACTGGTACAGCGGTCAAGTTGAGAGTTGGTGGCTAAGAGTCAACCGCATGAGGTTTTTAATTTTTAATCTGACTCATTTGAATCTTATATCAGGTTATGAGGGGGACATTGCTTGATCTAATCGCAAAATCTCAAGTTGTTGATTAACTCTGATCAAGAACGTGAATAACGTCCAATCAGTTCAGCACCGGCAAGAATATGACCACTCATTGCTGCCTCCAACTGAGCTTTTGTGGCACCAGATTGTAGGCCTAATTCCCGGTCAAGGGCATAGACTTTAAAAAAGTAGCGATGGAGACCACTGGGTGGACAAGGGCCGCCATAACCCAAATTGCCAAAGTCATTTTGTCCCTGTGTACCCCCATTTAGCAGCGTCGCTGTCGCCGCAACCGCTTGGGGAAGCTGGCGAGTTTCAGGAGGGATATCGTAGAGAACCCAATGGACAAAAATTCGACCTGGAGCATCCGGGTCATCAACAATTAAAGCAAGGCTTTGCGTCCCCGTTGGTGGAGCATCCCAGCTCAAAGGTGGGGAGATATCTTGACCATCGCAAGTGTAGAGAAACGGAATCATCCCGTTCGCGATAAAAGCTGTACTCTCAAGTTTCATTGTCTTCCTGATCGATGTTGTTTGGGGCGGTGGGTCGATTGATGAACGGTTTTTAGCAGCACGGCAACCCAGTAGGGACAGCGCTGTCAATCCTAATAAATTAGCGCTTTGCCACAAACATACTCTTCGACCTATACCGCTCATGGCTTCCCTATTTTCCCACTAACCGAACTCTAAGGAAGAGCTTCTGTAGATAGATCATTACTAGGATGTTCCTGCTGTATCACTTGTATCCAAAAACACTAACAATGGCTAATGTTTTCCTAGTAAGATATCTCCCCATCACCACACGACTGACTATCTGCTGATGGTGTAGGTAAGTTTCGTGTCTTTAATTGGCCTGTGGTGGGCAGGCAAGATGTCCATCCCACAAGAATTTCAACAATTTGCTCATGTATGAAAGCCTGTTAGCTAAATCAGGTTTTTGCAGGAAAACATTTCTCTTTCTCTTGCCCAAATAAAGGGTGTAACCTATCCTGAGATAGTTGCTGTTGGGTACAGTTTGTGAGTTCTTTACTGAATCTTCATTGAATTTACCCTCATCCTCAAGATTGCTTTATGCACTTTGAGTAAAGAAACAGCGATTCTTATAGACAGCTTAATTAATGCATCTCACGACCGTAAGTGGCGAATATCGGGAAACCGGAGCAAAACAGAATGAATGTAGAGACTTACGTAGAATTTCTCAAAAAGCTCGATGGGATTGGAGAACTGTGGTCTTCATCTGGACAATTCCTGGGTCGCCTGGATAGCAACCCTAATGCTTTCAACTCTATTCTTAACGTCTACGGTCTCTACGGAAGTTCCCATTCTCCGACGAGTATCCGCAATCGCTCCTGTCAGTATGGTGGCTTTAATGGAATTTACAGCCCTTTTAATCCCAATTGCCCTAATCCACCCTTTATTTCCCACTCCGGTCAACCTGTGATGGCAGTGACTCGGAATCCTCAGCTTTTAACGTTTGGATTGAACAGCATCACCCCAGATTTTCTGTTAGCTGTTTATGAAATACTGGGTAAAGCTACGCCCCAAGAGGTTTCCAGGAAACTTTTGGCTCTTAAACGAGTGAGAGTTACAGCGATCGATGTTGCTCATACTCTGGTTATGCCAGCTCATGTGAGGGAAGAGAGCTTGGCATTAAACAGTTGAGTTTGACGAGATTGTACCAAAATTTAGCAACGCTGTTTTTTTGAGGGGAGCGATCGCACTCTCCCCTGAAACGAGCAATTCCTTCCGGCAGCTTCGCTTTGAGAACGCTAGCCGGTAAGCGAAGCTATGCCAAAAGCTTTACGCTTCACGTACTTTACTATGCCAGATAACCACAAGAGCGATCGCATCTTCACCTCCATCCCCCTAGATGAGCGCACTCTACTATTCCAGGCAACAAAAAGGCGATCGCTCTTGGGGCTGAGTTTATGATCAGACTGATTGAATTGAGGTAAGTTCTGGCTAATGCACGTCATCAGTTACCGGCGCTTGCGCGAATTTGCTCAAAAGCATAGCAATTCCCGTGAGGTCTTAGATAGCTGGTATAAAATTGCTAGCAAGGCAGATTGGTCTAACTTAGTTGAAGTTCAATCAGTTTTCCCAACGGCGGAAGCAGTAGGCAACTTTACTGTATTTAACATTAAGGGCAATAGCTATCGCTTAATTGTGAGCATAGATTATGAAAGGCAATTAATTTACATTAAATATATTCTAACTCATGCAGAATACGATAAGGAGAGCTGGAAAAATGACCCTTACTTTTAATTCAGAAAAATATAGTCAATTACTGGTTAGGTATCAACCGAAGTTAATTAAAACTGAAGAAGAAAATGAAAGAGCTTTGTCAATTGTAGAAGAATTGATGCACTCTCCAAACCGGAGTCCAGAAGAAAATGAGCTTTATGAATTACTCATTACTTTGATAGAAAAGTTTGAACGTGAGTTTTATTCACCTGGATCAGCATCTACTCCCCATTCGATGCTAATTTTTTTGATGGAGCAGCAGAATGTAAAGCAGGAAGATTTGATAGGTGTTATCGGTTCTGAAGAGGTTGTTACTGAAGTTATTAAGGGTAAGCGGGAGATGACGCAGGAGCAAGCTCAGACTATAGGAAAGTTTTTTAAGGTCGAGCCAAGCTTGTTTATTTGATAAATACGGTCTCTTTTTTATCTGCGTGATCGCTCTCGCGAGGAAAGATTGATCGCAGATCGCACCTCCACCCTATCCCTGTAGGCGATCGCTCTCCCTTAGCTATCATTCATTTCTGAGTCCAGTAGCCGCTTCCCATGAATAACGGCTGCAATTGTGATGTTTCAACTTCCACTCGATGGATTTAGCTGTATACCAACTTTTCACGAATCGCTGGGTCGCCTAACTCTGGTACGATTCTGCCTGATAGAGGAAAGTTGCTCAAATTGCGAGTTGTATCCAGTATTTTCCGAACCACTGCTGCGGCATAGGCAACGGAATCTTTGGCTATATATGAGGCGATTTCATCTACATCCTCAATCGCGTTGGGTGACCAAACTACTTGATAAGCCATTTAGCTAAGCGTTCTTCTGCTTGTTCTTGAGGAATTGTACCTTCTGTTTGGGCTGCTTCTAATCCATGATGAATTTTTTCGATGACATACAGATGATACTGAATATCTTCTAGTGAACAATCATCGGGTAATTGAGCTAAGAGAGATACAACAGCTTGTTTTACGCTAGCCATAGTCTTTCTGTTGGTGTATCTATTCCATTGTAGGTTACGTTGATAGGGCGCATTGATAGGGCGATCGCACCTTCACCCTCACGAGTGATCGCACATCATAATTCCAGATACAAAAAGGCGATAGCGACGCGAGTAGAGCTGTATCAGATCGCACCTCACACAGGAAAGGCGATAGCGACGCGAGTAGAGCTGTATCAGATCAGTAGAAGGGTTCTATAGTGGAGTAGTAATGTGTGTTGAAACAGATAATTCAAGCGATGAACATATCTTTAACACCAGAACTTGAGCAGTTTGTCGAGTCAACAGTCAAAAGCGGTAGGTACCCTAGTCCTACTGAAGTAGTTATTGCTGCGTTGCGATTGCTAGAAGAACGCGAGATGGAACGCTTGGTGCGATTAGAAGAACTCCGAAAGGAAATTGCTATTGGCATTGAACATTCTGATCGTGGGGATGTATTTGATGGAGAGGAAGTGATAAGGGAACTTCGCGAAGAAATTCGGCTTGCCGAACAGGGTGAAGAATGAGCAGATACGTTTTGAGTGCTCCAGCTAGGCAAGATTTAAAGGAGATTAAAAACTATCTGGTGCGGTTTAGCTTAGGTGCAGCTAGTCGTTTTCTTGATGCTTTTGAAGAAAAATGCCGTTTGTTGGTGGATTTTCCAGACATGGGTCGCACTCGTGAGGAACTAGCTCCTAACTTACGCAGTTTACCAGTGGATAAATATGTGATTTTTTACCGCCCGATTAAAAATGGTATCCAAGTTGAGCGGGTGTTGAGTGGTTACAGGGACTTTGAGGAGATTTTTTCTGAGGATGAGGAAAATTAAAGCGATCGCACTATCACTTCATTCCTTCCCAAACGCGATCGCACTCGACTATTCCAGGCAACAAACAGGCGATCGCACCTTCACCCTACGAGCGATCGCACTCTACTATTCCAGATAACAAAAAGGCTATAGCGAAGCGCTGCTGCAAAGCAGATTGCACCCCACACAGAAAATGCGATCGCTCCCTTACCCCATCAGTCAATGTGCATTTTGATTGTCAGTTTTTGGGCTTTCTCTTCCAGCCATTGTTCAAACAGTTGCTCTTGTAGCTCATGTTTTAATGACCCTTCTAGGGAGGCGGGAATAAATTGCTCGACGCGCAGCAAGGCGTAGCGTCCGTCAATTTCCAGCACGCCAATTAATTCGCCAGGACTAGCAGTGGTGACAAACTGTCGTATCTGTTCGGGGAGTTGCCCTAGAGTAACTAGCCCCATCATGCCGTTAACCAAGCGGTCATCAGTCAGAGAATGCTCTCTAGCTAAGAGTTCAAATCGGCTGTTATCTTCCACAATTTGACTTCTGAGAGTCAGGGCAAGGTCTAGATCGGCAACAACGATGCGGGAGAGAACTACTTGGTCGAGTAAGGCTTTATGGGCGTTGAAATATTCCTCTAGTTTGGGTTCTGTCACATCTGCTTTGAGCTTTTCTATTTTCAATCTGACAGCAATCTGATAACGAAAGTCGGCGTAGCTAATGCCCTGAGTTTTGAGCCATTCCTGAAAGCGATCTGGATCGTTAAGTTGATTCTCGAACCGGAAGTCGATAACAGCTTGTTCGATGATGTTAGGGTCAATATCTAAGTCATCGCGGCTTTGCAGTTCTGTTTCCAGAAGATGCTGGCGGATGATTTTTAGAAGAAATGGTTGGAGGTCGCCAGTAGCGCGGAGATAGGCAAGAGCTTGGGATAGAGAAATAGATTGGTTGTTGATCGTAAGGAAAGATTGCGATTCCATGATTATTTGATTATTTTCAGAGATAACTGACTCAAGAATCTCAAAAGTTATCTGTTAATCCGTCGTTATGTATAAAATGAGACGGATTAACTTCTGCTCTTTCCTAACCCCAATCCCAATTGTTCGTCTCTATGTCTCTACCCCTACTACTACCGTTAATGTAGGCTAGTTCCTGGATTTTGCCTTCTCGTGTTGCTGTAACTCGACCTTCATGAGTACCCGTCCACTTTACATAATTACCAGAATCTCCGTACTTATCTTTCCAGATATCGCTTGGCAGGGCAAGGTTATTTTCCAGCCGTAAATACCCTTTTGATACAGCATCTGCAACGACATTAACTGCTGTATTGTGTTCTTCTGCCGCTCTTTCTATTACGTATTCCTTCGCATTCCGTATAGGATGCCATCCTTTCTTTGAAACGAAATCACCCTCGTACTTAATTACCAAAGAATTATGAGCTCTGTTTGCTGAATGAGCGTCTCCTGCTAGACCCCCCAAATGTGTTGGTGCGTCTTTTACTACAAAAGCTAGGGAATTTTTGGCTGTATTTTGAAAGTCTGTTATTCCTTGATGAAGTGGTTGATTTTCGTCAATATCATAGAGTATTCCTGGAAAAGCTGGATCAATTGCTACAAGATTTTCTACTTTTCCAAAAAGCTTGCCAATTTCTCCACTAACATAAGACCCTAGACTGTGACCAAAAAGACTAATCCTTTCAGATGTTAATCCTATTTTTGCTAGTACGTTCTTAGCCCAATTTGCCACGGGAGCAATTGAGCGAGCTGCCGTCAATGGGGGTTGACCATCGTCTTCTGCGGGCTTACGCCAGTCTAAAGCTAGAACTTGATGATTCGGGTATCTTTGGGTAGCTGCCTTCAATAAAGCTTGTATATTACTACCTTGGCTGTTGTCTCCCCGACCATGAACAACGACTATAGTGTCTTTGCCAGACTCAATACCGATGTTAGTTGTGCCAAAGACATTATCATTACTACTGGTGTAACGATAGAAATCTACTGCATTATTATTAGGTCGATTATTCTGAATCTGCCCCCTAAGGTTGACAGCATTCAATTCGAGTTTGTAACTAGTCTTAGCACTAGATGTACCAGGTAAAACTCGAATAAAGTAATCACCTGAATCTAAAATCCGACTTACGGAGTCTACTGATGTTCCAGGATTTAAGGATTTTCCAAGAACTTCACCAGGATCGACGCGACCATTGTTATTCAAGTCTCGGATCAGTTGTAAATCTGCATCTGCGCTTAAACCACTCAATCGGAGATTAACATTGGTGCGGTTGTTGGCAACACTAAATCGGATGAAGTCATTTTGATCGCCGTTGTAGCCAATAAAATTAGGTTTAGTTTCGGTTCTATCGCTAAATACACCCCAATTGCCAGCAGTTCCCAACGTACCATCGGGATCAGAAGGAGAATCGATGGGTTCTGCGATAATTTCTACATTGCCAACAGCTCCTCCAGGCATCGGGCTAGAATTCGGCGGATTACCGTAGATGTAAGCACTAGGAACCCAGAAGTTTTTGCCTTTAACCTTAAACCACCGAGCATCTGGCGTTCCTAACCACAAGTCAGTAACCGTTTCGCCATAAGTCCAACCATCAAACTCCAGCCGTTTGTTGTATGGCTCATTACTAGGACTGCGATCGCTAAACCTTGTACTGTTTCGTAGATTTACACCGACAGAAGGCCCTACAGTCCCGCTAAAGTTCACCCAGTTAATATTGCCATTCGCTCCGGGGGTAGGACTTGGTGAAGGAGTAGTGTTACTGCCACCCATTGCCTCTACTGCTCGACGCAAGTCATTAAGTCGGTTCAGCCAACCTTGCAGAAACACACCCATACTTGGGCTGTTTGCGACAATGGCACGATACCGAGCCTCGCGCAAATCGAGATACCTCCTCACTACGCTCATTTCGTCTCCGTTGGAAGACTGACGAGCCTGCTGTAGAAGGGAACTGGCTCCACCAACCCCCATATTTACAGCCGTGTCAAAGTGAACCATTGCCAACCGGGAAGTAAGTTGGTCACTACCAGATGCTTTCCAATACCTTGTGAAGTAGATATCTTCGACTTCCTGCTGTGTAATCAGCCGAACATCTTGTGCAGCCAGCCCCTTACTTGTTCGATAGGCGTTGTATGTGTTCTGAGTAATTCCTTTATTGGTGGCTCCACCCGGATCGCTAGGGTGATTAGAGTACCCCCCTTCCCAACGAAGTACAAAAGCGAGTGCTTTGGCAAAGTCTGCGGGCTGAACCGATACAGAAGGAACAGGTGTACCATTTCCAGTACTGTAAGTCACTGGCAAATAAACAGTTTGACCAACCTGGAGACGACGTGCCTCTGCATCCGTAAACGTGCCACCATCAGCTTTGGTAATTTCACGCCAACGGTTGCCATTCCCCAGTTCCCTCTGCGCGATACCTGAGAGTGTATCACCGGATTTAATGATGTAAGGACGACGACCAGAGGGTTGAGTGGGAGGAAGAGAACCACCACCGCTATTTCTGTTCGTTAATTCCCAAAATGACTTGATAGGATTGAGCGTGGCATTTCTCACAACATCGAGGTTAGAGCTGTAAGACTTTCTATAGTTAGGCCCACGCTGAACCTCCAAATGCAAGTGACCCTCGCTGCCGATATTGCCAATAACCTGACCGGCTTCAATTCTGCCGCCGGGAACCGCAACACTGCCAAGATGACCGTAAATCCACAGCTTACCGTCATCTCCGCGAACGCCAATAAAGTAGTCGCCGCCCTTCTCTTGAATGCCTCGAACAATCGTGCCACCCACAACAGCTTTAACAGGCGTTCGCTGCGGAGCTGCCAAGTCAAATCCAGAGTGCCACAGTCCAATGCCGTTACGATAACCTGGGTCAAGCAAGTAGCCTGCTGTTGCTGGATATCGCCTGCCAAACACAGCATTGGATAAATCGGTGTAGATATTCCGAATAGGCAATGGTGTTAGAGAACGCTCATCTCGGTAATCAGGCCAGCCAACATCAAACCGAGTGTTGTCCTTGGTGTACTCATTCCACTGAGCATCTGTGAGAGATGCCAACTCAGGGTAGTAGCTCCTTCCTGGTTGTGGTTGCGGTTGCGGTGTTGGTGTACTGGAAGGCCCACCAGCGATGAGTGCAGCAGAAATCCATTGATTTTGTGTCCCCGCTATGCGGTACCAGCGATCATCTGCTGTGCCTAGTTCGGGGTATGAAATAAACTGTCCGCGAGTCCAAGCATCAAAGTTGACAACAGCTCCGGGGCTTCTCTGTCCAACGATGGCATAGTTCGTGCCTGGGCCAGAGCGAACCATCGTGTTTACCCCCACTGATCTCACCGTGCCACTGAAGTTAGACGGATAAATCTCAGCAGCAGCCCGTTCTGTGGGTGTAACCTTGCCCTCTCCGCTCCAAGTACTAGGAATGTCAATCGCAGGTGTAGCATTGTCTTCAGGCACCAACATCTTGGCTAAAAAGACTGCCGCCGCAAGATTGAGCAATCCCGCCCCAGTTTCAGCATCCCAGCCAGGTAGATTCAGGTCGGTGGCGGTACGCTTGAGAGTGTCAATCACTTGGCGATAACTCAACTGAGGATTTGCCGCCCATACTTGGGACACTGCCCCTGTTACATGAGCCGCGGCTACAGAAGTTCCTGCCATTGTGCCGACATCATTTCCAGCAGTGGACAGTACCGGATTTTCCGTTGTGCCACCACGAGCCAAAATATCCAATCCATAGCCATAGCTAGAATACGCCGCTCGGTCTAACCCATCCGCAGCACCTACGGTGATAATATTGTCAAACTCCTGGGAAGCCTGACCTAGAATCGACATTACATCCCCATCATTTCCAGCAGCAACCACAATCAACACCTGATTCTGACGGGCATATTCAATTGCTGCTCGTTCTTGCGGCGTGAACTCATAGCGAGTCGTGACACTACCATCCGGATTAACTTGTGTTAAATCAAGGCTGAGGTTCACAACAGCATTGGGTTTTCCTGAAGCCTTAGCAGCATCGACAAATTCCACCAACGATTCTGCCCACTTGCCAGAATCAACGGCACGTCCTACCCAAATGGGTGCCTTATCATTTACCCCATCAATACCAATTCCATTATTTTGAGTCGCCCCAATAATCCCTAAAACATGAGTACCATGCTCACTGCCTTCACCCGGTTGTAGTAGTGGGTTATTGTCATTGGAAATGCGATCGCTTCCTAAAATAATCCGGCTATAGTCAATATCAGGATTATTTTCACTAAACCCAGTATCAATGACACCAATTAGGGGCTGATTCGCTACAGGAAAGTCAAACTGAATCGGCTCAGAACCACCTGGCTGTGTCACCATTGGGTCAAAATCTGAATCAACTGGCAGTGTGACAAGTGGTTCAGAGGAAACGGGTAGGCTGTTCCCTGAAGTAACCTCTTCTACCGGAGTCCAAACTCCGTCTACTTCTGTGAGTGGGGGGACTACTCCCTCTGAATCTACTGTCGGTAGGACTTCTGAATCAGAAACGGTTGGCAGATTAACGTAAGGGGTAGCGTAATTAATTAACGCTTGACCTAAATCTGTAGTACGCCAATCAGGGTTAGAGCTAATCACCTCATCCAGCTTCACTGCTGAACCAGTGGCACCCCGCACTTGGAAGATAATGTCGTTGTAATCTTTGTCTGAAAAGTCATCAACTCGCAAATCTTCCATCACAAAGGTATTCCCATCCCCCGTGACATCCGCAATTTGCCCCACATGAAACGCATCATTCGGGTTACTTGATGAGAGCGAGAACAAGGGACGTGCTGCCCCATCAGTAGCAGGATTGGCAAACACTTCCTGCACCGTGCCATTCGGGACGAGCATCACTCCAAACGAGTCACCCGGACGCATCGAAAACGTATTTACGCCCAGATAGTCCCCAGAGTTATAGTTATCTTCCCAGGGTAAAGAGCCAAAAAACCTGGCCCCTGCTGTAGAGTCAGAAACGACTACATGACCCAAATCAGAATCACTCAAAGCACGACGAGCAGCTTCTGCGATAAACTGATTCAAGTCTTCAAACTGCTCCATCCCCTCCAAATCGCCTCTGTGACATGATGAGGATGTATTGCGATCGCACCCTCACCTCATCCACGAAATGCGATCGCTGATTAGCCCTCAGTTTATTCAGACAAATATTAAAGCTGCTCTTGCCCTACCTAATGTCAGGGTTCCACAACTTGACGGCGTCACATCCTTGAGCCTGAGAACCTGAACGATAAAAAATGATTTAAACTGCTTTCGGCATCTCATTTGTTCTAGGTTCACAGCCATGATTAACAGTAGCGAGTACATCAATCAAGCTGAGGCGACCCGCGTGCGGGTACTGAGTGAAGCACTGCCCTACATTCAGCAATTTGCAGGTCGCACGGTAGTCGTCAAGTATGGTGGTGCTGCCATGAAAGACAGCTCCCTCAAAGACAAAGTGATGCGCGATATTGTCTTCTTAGCTTGCGTCGGTGTGCGACCCGTACTCGTCCACGGCGGTGGGCCAGAAATTAATAGCTGGCTGGGGAAACTAGGCATTGAGGCACAATTTAAAAATGGTCTGCGCGTGACTGATGCCCCGACGATGGATGTTGTGGAGATGGTGTTAGTCGGTCGGGTGAATAAGGAAATTGTTTCTCTGATTAACCGTGCTGGCGGCAGGGGGGTAGGACTTTGTGGCAAAGATGGGAACTTAATTAAAGCCCGTCCTGAAGGTCAAGAGGGAATCGGCTTCGTTGGAGAAGTCAGCAGTGTGGATATTAGTCTTTTAGAGTCTTTAGTGAATAGCGGCTACATTCCTGTAGTATCTAGTGTTGCTGCCGATGAAACCGGTCAAGCTTACAACATCAATGCCGATACCGTTGCCGGTGAAATTGCGGCGGCGTTAGGGGCGGAAAAGTTAATTTTACTGACGGATACGGCTGGAATTTTGAAGGATTATAAAGACCCGTCCACCTTAATTGGCAAGTTGGATATTCAAGAAGCAAGAACTTTAATTAGTTCTGGTATTGTTGCGGGTGGGATGATTCCTAAGGTGAATTGCTGTGTGCGATCGCTCGCTCAAGGCGTCAGGGCAGCACATATTATTGATGGTCGCATCCCCCACGCTTTGCTTTTGGAAATTTTCACCAACGAAGGGATTGGCTCAATGATTGTGGCATCGGAATTTATGAATAAGTAAAAATTATTCCTCATTAGTCGTTAGTCTTTCGCGTCTACTACGAAACATAAGGTGGGCATTGCTTACCTTTAATCCTGTAGTCCGCTTGAAGAGAGAATCATCAGCAATGCCCACCCTAAAAGTTGGTTTTGTTTTTTATATTCATCTACTTACTACAAAGCAAGCAGACAGGTTCTAAAACCCAATGCGTATGTCGATGCCAGAGGGATTATAGATAACCGGAGGTTGCTGGAATACTCCATTAGGATATCCTGGTGAATTAATAATCACTGGGTCAACCAGTACCGAATCGGTAATTGTTGAGTTAATTACAGTCGGATTAATTAACGTGGAATTCCGAATGACTGTTCTCCTCGGTCTGATGGCTGAGGGGTAGTTACTATAGCCATAGTTGTAATTACTGTAGCCATAGTTGTAATTACCGGAGTTGTAGGGCGAAAGCGAAGAAGGATAGTTCGTGCCAGGGACTACTGGCACAGGACTAGGAATTGGACTCCCGTAAACATGAGTCGTAGAGGGCGGCGACTGAATCATCAGTGATTGCGCGTCCGCAGGCGTTCCCATTAATGTCAGCAAGATAACTCCCAGAGTTAGGGGAGTTAGAGCTTTAGTCACCCTGAACCCATTTAAACAAGGTTGCTGAGACACAAGTCTGGAGGGCATAGTTTCACCTCAAAAGATACAGGGGATGGTTAATGATCATTGAATGAATTGCTGAGAATTCGGTTCCGCCCAACGGTAGCGCTTTAACTAAGATGTAGTTTTGGGCTACCCTCAAAGTACAACGGGGAGTAGTGATTTCGCTTCGCCCAGTTGCATGAGCTGATTCAGGTGATGCTGAATTACCTCTATTGACGTTAAAAAAACCGTTTTAGCCAATCTACCTATACAGTCGAAACGTGAGTTCAGAGAATAAAGAAAAATTCCAAATCGAGTACCAAGCCGGAAAAGCTGCATTTGAACGGGGTGATTATCGCGCCTCCGTTAAGCATTTGGAAGCTGCCAGTGCGCTGATGGCACAAAACTCTCGCTTAGGGGGAGAGGCGCAAATGTGGTTAGCAATTGCTTATGAAGCGGCTGGACAAAAATCAGACGCGATCGCAATTTTCCAGCAACTCAGTCGCCATCCCGACCCAGAAACCCGCAAGGAAGGCAAGCGCTTACTCTATATTCTGCAAGCTCCCCAATTGAAACGACCAGCGGAATGGATGACGCAAATTCCTGATTTAGGTACGATCGCAGAAAGTGACCCCAAAGATCGTCGCGGCAGTCAAAGTGCGAACTCAACTCTTAAAGTTAAGCGAGAAACTGAACTGAAGTTAGAACCTGTTGATCTCACTCAGGTCAACACTAAAGACAATCAATTTATTTGGGTCGCTCTGATTGCGCTCATTGTAACAGTAGGTGGATTAATTTGGTTCGGAGTTTAAACTTTTGAGCGCTCTAGGAAGCGATGAGGGAGAAAAAGGAGATTGAGAGAATTAACTGCTTCACCCTTTCCATCTTCCCCATCGTCCTCACTGTTATTTACAGCACTTTGCGAGTCGGTGTGGTACATTTCCCCCCTTGATAAGGGGAGTTAGGGGGGTCAAAATGTACTTCCGAAGAGTTGCTTGCCCACTGTAAATTACACAAGGGCAGGAACTGGAATCGTGAGATGAGGATATAAGGGGAAGCGATCGCACAATTGAGCTACCCGACGCCGACAATCAGCAGCCACGGCTTCATCTTCTGGATTGAGTAAGCGATCGGCAATAATATTCCCAATCTCCGTAAATTCCGCTGTACCCATACCGCGTGTGGTCATTGCTGGTGAACCCAGCCGTAAACCACTTGTAACAAACGGTGACTCTGGGTCAAAAGGTACGGTGTTCTTATTAGCCGTAATGTTGACACCACTGACGAGTTGATCCGCACGCTTACCCGTCATGCCAATACAACGCAAATCCACCAGCATTAAATGGTTATCCGTACCATCGGAAACCAGCTTGAAGCCCCGTTTGTTTAACTGAGTTGCTAGTGCCTTAGCATTTTCAATCACTTGAGCTGAATACACCTTAAAATCAGGTTTGAGGGCTTCCCCAAAGGCTACGGCTTTAGCCGCAATCACATGTTCCAAAGGACCGCCTTGAGTCCCAGGAAACACAGCTTTATCTAGCTTCTTACCGAGTTCAGGGTCGTTCGTGAGAATTAAACCACCTCTTGGTCCCCGTAGGGTTTTGTGTGTGGTCGTAGTAACTACATGGCAGTGAGGAATGGGGTTAGGATGATGACCTGTGGCAACTAAACCAGCAATATGGGCAATATCTGCTAACAGGTAGGCACCCACTTCATCCGCAATGCTTCTAAATTTTTCAAAATCAATGAGGCGAGGATAAGCAGAGTAGCCGCAGATAATTAACTTGGGACGATTTTTAAGTGCCTGTTCCCGAATTAAGTCGTAGTCTAGTTGTTCGGTTTGGGGATTGACTCCGTAGTGACAAACCTTAAACCACTTTCCCGACACATTCACAGGTGAACCGTGAGTCAAGTGCCCCCCATGAGACAAATCCATGCCCATAATTGTGTCACCCGGCTCTAGCAGCGCTAGGAACACGGCAAAGTTAGCCTGAGCACCTGAATGGGGTTGTACGTTGGCATGAGCGGCTCCAAATAGCTCCTTAGCACGGTCAATCGCTAACTGCTCAACTTTATCAATGAACTCACAGCCGCCATAGTAGCGCTTCCCTGGCAACCCTTCAGCGTATTTATTCGTGAGAACTGAGCCTTGAGCTGCCAGGACGGCTGATGAGGTGAAGTTTTCACTAGCAATTAGCTCTAAATGATCTCGTTGGCGCTGGAGTTCTTCCCCCAGACACTGTACTACGGCCGGATCGGATTGAGCCAGAAAATCTAAGTTAGATTGAGTCACTTCAGTTAATTCCTACGAGATGCGCTTGTATTCAGTAGCCTTTACGTTCTGCTGAGTTCTCGATCTTAGCGCTGTTTGTAACCCGACTGGGAGAGAGCAAGCTCACACAAGAGCAATATAGGGATATCGACGCATAACAGTGGATAACACTGTTGTCATAGAAAAAAATAGAGGGGTTGTCGGGCGTTAGTTAAGCTCTGTGTTAAAGGATACACTCTCTCCAAAAACCTAAATTAAGATAAAACCAAAGGTATTCGGGATTAAACACCAGGAGTGAGATGTTAGTCATTCTGATGGAGGAACAAATACTTTCCCCAGCTTGTGTTTGTCAAACCTGTTTACTTGCCGATCGCAGTGGTCAACCTCGCTGGCGTCAGGGTAAACTGGGCTGTGGTCATGCCGTCCGTAAGCTCTCTCCCCAACAACCCGAGCAGTATGAGTGTGAGATGGGCTTCCGCGTTGCCAACATCGAGTAGTTTCACATAAAGGAAAGCGGTCTTTCGGGTTCATGAGTGAGTGTTCTTCAGGAAATCTACTGATGGGTCAGTTAAGGTAGGTTTGTGCGCTGCGTTATCCTGAACTTAGTCAGGCAATAACTTAGTAGCACCGATAAGGAGAACTCACAATGACTTGGCGCGGAACAACGAGTGTTAAAGACCGAATTTTTGCCTCCCTTCCGTATCTTCTCCCCATCATCTCTGGACTGCCGTTTGGTAGTTTTTTATTTCGGCAGTTTCCAGCTTTGCAGATATTTTTGCTCCCACTCCAACCTGTATTACTCATTTACAGCAGTATACCTTTCGCAGGAATGGTCGTTTTCTTCCTGTTGTTCCTACTAGTAGTTAGAAACGAAAGAATTGCTCATTTCATTCGTTTCAATACAATGCAGGCCCTTCTTTTAGATATTCTTCTAGTCCTGTTCGGACTAGCTTTGCAAATTCTAATGCGGGGACTGGGCACCAACTTGATCACAGAAACCTTGATTAATATCGTCTTTCTCGGAACAGTTGCCGCCTGCGGTTATTCCATTGTTCAGTCCCTGCTTGGACGTTACGCAGAAATTCCCACGCTTTCGGAAGCCGTTCATGCACAAGTCCGGTAGTAGCAAATCATGTGTGAGGGGGTTGACAGAATTGGAACCCTAATATCCCAAAAAACAATAAGATTTAACTCAACAGTTCTTCTCCTCAAGAGTTACAGGACGAGAGCGGGCAATAACAGTGTTTTCTAAATGACCGATGCCCTCAATTTCAACGCGAACGCGATCGCCTATTTGCATCGCTCCAACTCCTTGGGGTGTTCCGGTTAGGATAACATCGCCTGGTAGCAGTGTCATGATTTGAGAAATATAAGACACCAGAATTTCTGGCAAAAATACCATCTGATTGAGTAATGCTGATTGTACTGGCTGAGGGTTATCATTCAAAAAAGTTTGTAACCTAGCTCCAGCGCTGAGTTCTCGAACAATCCAAGGCCCGAGCGGACAAAACGTATTAAACCCTTTTGCCCTCGTCCACTGACCATCCTGCCTTTGTAAATCGCGGGCGGTGATATCGTTGGCGATCGTGTACCCCCAAATTTTATTCAGAGCTTCCTGTGGCGTGCAGTCTACACAATGCTCGCCAATCACCAGCGCCAGTTCTCCTTCGTAGTCTACCTGTTTCGACTGAGGAGGATACTGGATTTCGCGATTGGCCGCCGTAATGGATGTGGGAGGTTTGAGAAACAGGAGCGGCTCTTGGGGTACTGTCGTTCCCATTTCGGCGGCGTGTTCAATGTAATTTTTCCCCACAGCCACTATTTTGGTTGGGGCACAGGGAGCCAACAACTCATAACTACCCGGTTCCAACTCTAAATCGGTAGGTTGTCCCTGTAACCAGGGCGGTGCATCAAGTACCCTGATGCTGCGTGGCAACTGTAACAAACCATAATAGGTTTGTCCTTTCTCACTTTTGACTCGGACGTAGCGCTGCGCCATGATGTTAGATATTCCTTGCTAACTCAACAAAAGCGGTCTTGTGTGTCTGTAGATGCAAATTGACCCTGGCGACTAGCTAGAATTAATACCAGAAAATAGTAAGATTTTAAGTCCTTGCTTCTTCTTAAGAGTGAGTGGACAGTAACCTCCTTTGGCTACTGTCCACGCTCATGTGAAGAGGCCAAGCTGTCCATAAGGAGACTAACACCCGTGAATCAAGACTACGAACTGATGTACATCCTGCGTCCCGATTTGGGAGAGGAGCAGGTAGACCAAACGATCACTAAATACGAAAACCTCCTGCGCGAGCATGGAGCAGACCCCATCGAGATTCAGCATCGTGGCAAGCGTCGTCTAGCTTATGAAATTAAGCGGCAACGTGAGGGTATTTATATCCAGATGAACTACAAAGCACCACCGGCCCATGTTGCCCCCGTAGAGCGGGCGATGCGTATCAGTGACGAGGTAATTCGCTACCTGACTCTAAAGCAGGAAGAACCCAAAAAAGCGGCTCCAGAGGCAGTCGCCGCTGAAGTGGAAGGTTAGGGATTGTTGTCAACTACCCCGCCTATAGCTGGCGCTATAGACGAGGCTTGAGAAAAGCCTATGTTGACCAGCCTAAGTCCTACGCGGACTACGTTACATCTAAGTGTTTAAGTTCACACCTTGGAATGCGTAGCTAGTTCCAAGCTCTGTAACCGAGTAGTTAAACAGGTCATAGGGAAAAGCCAGTGCTACGAAAGAAAGTACCGAGATGTAACTTTGGCGAAGCTAACTTTACCCCGAAAGGGAGCGGTTTTCTAGGTTTCCCACCAAAAAACCTAGACCAACATTCCCAGGAAAGTGGTATATCCCGCCCCGCTTTCCTCCCCGCCTATGCAAGGCATAGACGAGGTATCCAGCGGGTAAGACAGATGAAAGCCTCGCTCTTGGGTGCATTTCCCCCTTGGAACGGGGACATCATTGCCTTAGAACAATAAACAAAGCCTGCTTACGCAGGCTCTTTAAAGGCAATTAGTTGGATTTGATATCAGTGGCTATGAAGTCGTCCTTGACGACCTAAGCTGCAGTGAAAGTCTTTTGAGCATAGGGCTGTTCATGCTCCACCACAAACACATTGGCATAAAGGTTAGCCATGATTTGTTTGCCTTCAAGGGTCAGCTCTAAGTAGTGCAACGCATCTTTAATGTAGGGATGCACTCCATTCCAGTAAAATTTGGAATAGTTCTGGCGTAAATCCCCCGGATGACTATAGCCTAAAGCTTTGTTAACCCCAGTTTCTTCAAACTCGTAGTATAGGGCACTAATCTTCTTCAAGTATCGCGGATCTGAAAGCTGACCAATTAAATCAGCAGCTCTCACCAAACCGGGACAGTTAATTCTGTCTTGATGGTCATCATCTCTGGGAACTGGGAAACGAGTGAGCTCGATATTGCGCTTAATGATTTCCGCATCAATCAGAATATGACCGCCAAAGCGCTCCTCAATAAACTGTTTTCCCCGGTCTACATGGTGGGGAGTCAAGGATGCATCGCTAGCACCCGGAGGTAAATTCACCATCTGATCGCCTACACCTGTGGCATACAATCCTTCACTGGGTCGGTCTTGTCGGCAAACTCCTTTGACATAGCCAATGTCATGACAAAGCAAGGATATAATGGCGTGCATCCAGTCTTCACAGGAAATTCCCCCTTCACGGATGTGCTTCCCTCGCAGAATTTCCTGTCCAACTAGGGTGACAAGGATTGTGTGTTCGACATCATGATACAAGGCATCACTGTTAGCAATATTTTCCAAAGCCATGCTACCTGCCCAGCCAATAATGTCTGCATAGTCAGACTTCCAGCCTCCGTAGGTGCGATGGTAGCCCTCGCGAATTTGTTGAACAAAGTGGTCGATAAGTAACTGTGTTGGGTCAAACATGGAGAACTCTCTCAGTGCAGGTCACTAGGGAACATAGGGTTATAAGGCAGCACCTGACTACATCACAAGAAGTACAACGTAACTCTAAAAGGGGAGTAAGGGGATGAGGGTTTTATACCCCCCAACCTCTACTCTTGAGCGATCGTCGGAAGCTGCATAAACGAGAGTTGAACTCGATACTTCTAATATCAAAGAAATTCTTGGAATCA
>JBFLZA010000051.1:0-21403 GCA_040756535.1 Cyanobacteriota bacterium | reverse complement strand
TAAACAGTTTACCGCTGATGCTTCCCATGAACTACGCGGGCCCTTGAGCGTGATTCAAGCGTCTGTTGAGGTTATGCGGAATCATCCTGAGCGAATTCATCCAAAAGATACCAAAAAGTTAGCCTCGATCGCTAGTGCTACGACTCAGATGAGCCGTTTAGCACAAGACTTACTCTTTTTGGCTCGAGCTGAGGTAGAAGTAGCAACTCCGACTCGTGAGTGGAAACCTATTTCTCTGAATAAACTTGTGCAGAATTTGGTTGAATCGTTTGAACCCATTGCCCAAGATAAGAAAATTGCTCTGACGTATCAGTCTATGGCAACGGTATCTGTGATGGGGGATGAAACTCAAGTAACCCGTTTGATTTCTAATTTACTAGAGAATGCCCTGCAATATACTCCCTGTGAAGGTCAAATTGTTCTGACTCTTACCAAACACAACCGCTCTGCCTTTGTCAGTCTTAAGGATACTGGGATCGGCATTGAGCGAGAACAGTTACCCTATGTGTTCGATCGCTTCTGGCGTGCTGACAAAGCTCGATCGCGCCGAGAGGGAGGTACGGGGTTGGGATTAGCGATCGCGCAAACCATTGCTCAACGTCACGGAGGCAAAATTATGGTTACTAGTCAGGTTGGGGTTGGTAGCTGCTTTCAGGTGCGTTTGCCACTGTGGGGTTAAGTCGGTAATCCATCAGTCTTTTTTAGAAATCTCTATTCCTTATCTACTTTTTTACTTTTAGAGACTATGCTTAAATCCCAGTCCTAGAAACGAGCAAGTCAGCCTTTCTCTTAAAATCCCTAAAAATTGCTTGTTTCTTGGCTTTTTCAAGCATCGGATGGCTTTTTTCTCTGGTTTTAAGCCAATACTTCATTCTCTAAACCCGGATATTGGTTACCAGAGCGATGGCTCTTGAAATCTCGCAAAGATTGGCTCATTAACATTGACCAGACGTAGCATTCAGGAGATATTACCGAAATGAAAACTCGAACTCAGTTGCTATTGAGCGTCTTGGGATTAAGTATTTTCCTCAGTCTTCCCGTATTAGCCCAAAAACAACCCGCTGAAGATTCATTAGATCCTACTCCCCAGTCTGTTGAAGAAAGCGCCCCTACTCAAGCAGTCCCCACCCTTCAAGAGGGAGAAAAGCCGAATTCTTCAACTGAGGCTGCACCAACAAGCGGAACTTTGGTAGAAAAAGCAACTAGCAGTGAAAAATTCCAAACTCTCGTCAAAGCGATTAAGGCAGCCGATTTAGAAGAAACCTTAGCAGGAGAAGGGCCATACACTGTTTTTGCTCCTAGCGATGAAGCCTTTGCTGCACTTCCACCAGGAGTATTAGATCAACTGCTACAACCCGACAATAAAGAGGTATTGGTGCAACTGCTGAAGTTCCATGTCGTACCCGGTACCGTCACTAGTGCTCAGATTAAGGCGGGAAAAGTTGAAACCCTTGCTGGTACACCTGTTGACATACAATTAGGTCAAGATGGTACCGTTACTGTCAACAATGCCAAAGTCACTCAAGCAGACATTCAAGCGAGTAACGGTGTGATTCATGAGATTGACAAAGTGATTTTGCCGACAGAAGTTCAGTCGCGATCGGAAACGACACCTAAACCAATGAGCCAGAACTAAATCTAGATTTCCTCGTGTGTAGAGCATAACAGTCCCAACTGCCCGGTAGCATTACCGGGCTTTTTTGCTGCAAAGTTTTACTCTAAATCATTCACAACGGTTATTCTCAATAGGTAGTTAGTCGGGAACGCAACTCAACCTAACTTAACTATAGATAGGACTCTAAGCGGAACGAAGCAGATTAAGGCAGTACTGTGAAACCTAACAAGACGTTAGTATAGAATCTCAGTCATAGTATGCTGTGTTTGTTTACGCCCACCTAATTAATAACTTTCTGTTTTTACAGGAGGAGTGTTCTTCATGACTACCAACAGTAGAATCAACAGAGATAGGAATTCTTTCTCTCTTTTACTAGTTATACCGACGATTATTGGAATAATTCTTGGTGGACTTCCAAATTTTCAAAAAAAAGCGCTTGCCGTTTGTCCAACCCTAACCGCACAACCGCAGTTTCCCCAGCCTCAAATTCAGCAAATTCCTCAGGTAACTATACCGCAGTTCCCCCAACCTCAGCTTCCCCAAATTCCTCAACCCACTATTCAGCAACTGGCTCAACCTCAGGTTCCGCAAATTCCCCAAATCACTATCCAGCAACTTCCTCAGCCTCAGATAGTACCACCTCCTCAGATAACCATACCGCAAATTCCTACGCCTCCAGTTATACAAGCTCCTCCTTTGTGTGGATAAGGGACTGAGGAGTTAGGGACGAATATTTTGAAACGAAATCTAAGGAAATTACTCGCTTTCGTCCCGCTCATCTCCTTAAAATCAGGCGAGGAGAATAACAAGGCAATTTTCAAGGGGGTGGAAGAATTAGGGAGATAATTTTGCCTTTTTGGCGCGGTTTTCTTTATACCACTGAGCCACAGCAGGAGTCCATTGTTCAAAATGAACAAAAAGAAGTTCGCAGAACTTTTGTGCTTCAAGCTGGGCATCTTTTTTCCATCTCAGGTCTAAAAGATGCATAAGCGATCGCAAATTGCAACTCAACACAAAATGCTGTCTGGCATCGAAAGGAATTAAACCTCTAGCGTGTTCTTCAGATAACCCTTCTTCAATGCGTTTCTGGTAGTGCTGACACGCATCTAAACACCATTTCAAATCTTCTGCACGTTGTTCTTCTGAGTAAAAGTAACGCTTCCCTTGACGATTGGTGTAATTGCCAACAGGACGGAGGTAGAAAACTTCTTCTACATCTTGCTTCCCTTCAGCAACATTAACAATTCTTTGTCCTGTATAGCGGAAGGAATTGTGAACTACCATTCCGTTAGCAACAAAATTATGCCATTGACCTTCTACCTCTAGGTCATAGGTCATTTGTTCGCCAAGGTACTCAATATCAACAACCTTTACAGGATGCGCCCGAAGTTTATTGCCAATAGGCTTCGGCTTTGATTGCCAATTTTGAGGTTGTAGTATTGGTTTGTAAGTTTGAGCGAATTCAAGCTCTTTATTATTGTGATGAATAAATTCGTGGCACTCTTTACAGAAGGTTACTAAGTTATCAAAGTTATAAGCAACAGATTCATCAGCAAAAACCGGAACTAAATGGTGAGCATGGAGCTTGCCACCTCTCAAGCCACAACTTTGACAAATGTAATTAAACTTTTTGTGAACTTGGGGAGCAATTTGTCTTGTCCATGTACTGATAAGCTCTCGTTCGGTAGATGTGCCTACTTTCCAAAAGTTAGATTCTGCACCCCTTTTTGTGTATTTTTTCGCGTTTTCCAGGCGTTTTTGAAGGCTCTCTTCTGAAAGACTTAACTTATAGCCAGCTTTGCCCTTGTTCCAAGGAGTTTCTGTACCCGGTGCTCTCTTATTTAGAGATAATCCATAGGTGTAAACCCATTTTTTGATTGCTTCAATTGAGCAGTTAGCTAGCTTTGCCATTTCATCTACATGAAGTCCCTTACTTAACTGCGCCTCCAACCAAGTCTTGTCGCGATATAGGGCTTCAAGTCTATAGTTCCAAGGTTTTTGTCCTTTACAGAACCTTGCATCTCTTGGGTTTAGAAGCAGTCCATGTTTTTTAGCCCATTCTTTAACAGTAGTAATAGAGCAATTAGATAATTTTGCAATTTCTTCTGTAAGCAGTCCTTTAGCAATCTGCTCCTGAAGCCATACCTTATCTCTATAGAGTCCATTGCCTGCCACTGCCATACCGTTGCACATCACGAAGCAAGGTTTTGTCATGTTGACGACACTGCCGTCAGCAGAGGTCACTAAACCGACTGCATCGCCCATTGTCTGCCAACCTTCTGAGGTAAATAGGCGATGATTTACAGTGCAATCTAACGTTTTGCCATCTGAGAGCGTAACTCGGTAGATGGGCTGAATGCCACTGGACATGATGTCCTTAATATGTGCAATTTCAAAAAGCCCAGTCTCTTCGTTGAGAACCCGGAGGCGCATTTTGCTGATTCGTTTTTTGCAATCGCGACGATACTCACCTGGCAGTTCCCCATTCCTACCTCGAATAGACCTCTGACGGATTGCTTTTTCACCGTTAGTCCAGAGGTCATATAACTCTCCAATTTTTTTCTTCAGTTTTCGGTTAGTTTCGCCTTGAGTGTTGACAAAAGTAATTTCAGTATCGGCAGCAAGACATTGAACATCGAAACTGACACCAACACGATGAGTGAGTACTTGTTGCATCATCGAGTGAGGGAAATAGCCAACATTAAAAGTAATCTGAGGGTGTTCTAGAGGCCCGTAGTGACCGCGATCGCCCATCAATAAATGCTTAACAATTAGTTCACCACAACGCTGCTCATCAGGCCATTTCTCATGGCTATCCCAAACTAAATTTTCTGAATAATCTTGATGCATGGCTGCCCAAACGACTTGTTGCGGATTAGGGGTAGCCGCAATGATTTCAATACAAAATTTATCCATATTGCCTCTAACTGATTTCTTCTAAGCTGATTTAATCGAGTATGTTAAGATTTACCAATAACGAAATTAGATTTTTAATTTATATATATATCATATCTGCACCTACCTAATTGGAAAACAAGCTACAATATCCTAGATTTTACAACACTCTAACCAAGTTTTGTAGATGAGCAAAATCAACAATTGAATGATGCAAATATTTGTATTAGTAATTCATAAGGAATTTGATTTTTTCTACTTTCTCTTAATTAACAAGCTGAGAGCTATCTGAGATAGGGCAATACCTACTGTTGTCATAGTTCCAAAGCCAGGACTATTTCCAAAAATTCGATAACCTATTATACCAAAAATCAAAATAATTCCTATTGGAATTAGACTTTCTACTGTTTCTTTTATTTTTAATCTTTTATTTGATTTTCTTACTACCTCAGTCCATTCGTTGACTAAAATATCTGCTCGCCTTTGGTCTTTTCCACAATCTTTTGTTGCAGGTGATTTATTTTCCAAGAAGACAACGGTACAAAATGTCTCTCCGTAACCTATACTTACACTAATT
This sequence comes from Cyanobacteriota bacterium, assembly GCA_040756535.1. Lineage (GTDB taxonomy): Bacteria > Cyanobacteriota > Cyanobacteriia > Cyanobacteriales > Coleofasciculaceae > JBFLZA01. The sequence continues at coordinate 16,316 of JBFLZA010000051.1, read as the reverse complement.
CTTGAGTGATTGTGTATCGCTACTAAAAGCTCACCTTTCCAATCCGGGTCGATAGTTGTAGATATGTGAGATAATCCCTTGGAAACTTTGGAAACCTTAGATAATACTAATGCTGAAACAGTTCTGTTTTTAGGCATTCCAATTTTTTCTAGAGTAGTAATCAGAACTGTGTCTCCAGGTTTTATACTTACTCGATCTCCCGCCTTGATGTCAATACGCCCTGGTTTAGAGGCAGATGCATAAGAATCTCCTACACTGAGGTCATAACCCACAGGTGTTAAGTTATTGTCTAGGAAAGGATAAATATGAATTTTGTTTTTATCTGTCCACTCTTGCTCTGAACATATCATGCTTCTCAAATCCGTATCGGTCAGTAACGACACGAGCTTGCCTCCTTAAGGAATATTGCAAAGATATAAAATCCTGGGCAGTAACTTCTTGAATACTGAAAAAGGCAGTTTTTTATGGCATAATCTCTGTCCTGGGGAAAGTTTTAAAGTAGTTAATTTTATCAGAGCTAGTAAATATTTAATGCAAGGTCTTGACATTGCAAAGTATTTTGTATTATAAATTTAAATTTGCTGTCTAAACTAGAGTGTAGTTACATGATCGTAGAAATCCTCCAAAGAATGATGGAGGAAGAAGTAGTGCCGCCTTCTTTATTGGAGAAATTGATAGATGCCTTGCGGCAACAAGAGGAACTCATTAGGCAACAACAGGAGAGCATAGAGCTCCTAAAAGAACTCCTCAGGCGAGAAGGAAAAGTAGAGAATAAAATATTAAAAGTTAAGTTTCTCAGTGAAAAAGCCCAATTCCCACGATATGCTCATCAAGGTGACAGTGGCTTAGACTTATTTTCAACTTCAGAAACTGTTATTCAACCTGGTGAAAGTGCCTTGATCTCTACTGGTATTAGTATTCAGTTACCTCCAGAAACAGAGGCTCAGATTAGACCACGTAGTGGTCTAGCTCTTAAACATCAAGTCACGATATTAAATACGCCTGGGACAATAGATCAAGGCTATCGAGGAGAAATTGGAGTAATTTTGATTAATCACGGTAAATTACCTTTTCGTGTTGAAGTTGGAATGAAAATAGCACAAATGGTTATTACAACAATTCTATCGGTGGAAGTAAAAAATGTAGAAGAATTAGATGAAACCCATAGAGGTATTGAAGGATTCGGTTCAACAGGAACATGACAGACGAATCATTTCAAAGACCAACATGGGATGAATACTTTCTCATGTTGGCAAAGCTAGCAGCAACTCGCTCAACCTGCTTAGCTTTCCCTGTGGGTGCTGTGATTGTTAAAAATAAGCAAGTTCTGGCAACAGGTTATAACGGTCCACCATCCGGCTCTGCTCATTGTACTGCTCAAGGATATTGCTATCCCAATCTACCGAGCTGTGACGCCAGCAAAGCCATGCCCTCTCGTGCTGTTCATGCTGAGGCGAATGCGATCGCGCAAGCAGCCAAGCATGGCATACCTACTGTTGGTGCCAGTATTTATGTCACCCTAGAACCCTGTCTCTCTTGCTTAAAGCTCATCATTTCCGCTGGAATCCATGACGTATTCTATGAAACTCCCTTCAACAGTGCAGAAAGTGCCCTGGTTAGAGATTCCTTCATCAACGAAAACTTAGTTACTCTCAAGCAGATTCAGCTATCTGAAGAAACAGCAAAAAGAGCAGCTTTATTCCTGCTGAAACCCACATCTATTACTAGGTTCGTAGAGACGTAGCCTATTACGTCTCTACTTTTAGCTTGGTTCAAAATTCAAAAAAATACTTTAAAGGTGGTGACTGCGGCGGATTTCTGTGATTTGGTCAGCGACATCGAGAATGGCTTGGGGCATCTTGGGGCCGGTCAGAATGATATCGACATGACTGGGGCGTCTTTTGAGAAATGCCAGTACCTCCGAGAGGGGGATTATATCAAAGTTGAGGGCTAAGCTCAGTTCATCCAGAACGACTAAGGAGTATTTCCCTTCTTCCACTACGTCTTGTGTGTATTGCCACAACTGCATTAAAGCATGACGCTCCGCTTCGTCTAACTCAGGGGTGTCGATGTAACGAGGGAGATCACAGCGAATCCAATCAAGGTGCTGGCCTAACCGCACGGGATGCTCGTAACCTTGCCCAATTCCCCCTTTGAGGAACTGAACCACGAGAACGGGAGTACCCTGACCGGCAATTCTCAAAGCTTGAGCGATGACGTTAGAGAAGAAACTGCGGTGGGGGCTAGTAAATACTTGTACTAGTCCTGCAATGGGATAGGGCAGGTGGTCAGAGGAGTCAATTCTAGTCGCTTCTAACTGGGAAACCATAGTCAACACCGAAAGGGCAACGAATCTGTATGCAGTAGTGGCAGAGCTGATGCCATAAACAAGATGTAGTGTAATTTTAGGGTAAGCTACCTAGTTAAACACTACATCTGTGAACCCGTCAAGATTCCAATTGTAGCGTGTTAATTCGTGTGAGATTGGTGGGAAAATAGATGCGCGTAAGCCCGACGACGGGCAGAGAGGGAGAAATTTGTGCAAAATTTATCTAGAGAATTTTTAAGGGTAGGCACGTAGGAGCTTTTTTATTGTGAGATTGGTGATTCTGGGAGGCCCAGGGGCAGGGAAGGGGACACAAGCTCGACTATTGTGTCGCCATCTGGAAATCTCAGAGATTTCCACCAGCGATATGTTACGAACAGCGATCGCATCTCAAAGTGAGTTGGGTCGTCAGGCGCAGGTGTATGTTGAAAAGGGGGAACTCGTGCCTGACCCCATCTTGATTGAATTTATACGCGAGCGTTTGTTGCGAGACGACGCGGCCAGTAAAGGTTGGTTATTAGAGGGCTATCCTCGCACCGCTTTCCAGGCAGAGGAACTGGATTTTTTATTGGATGATTTGGGGCAACAGTTGGACTGGGCAATTTACTTGGAGGTATCGCAATCGGTAATGATGAGTCGTTGTCTTGAGCGTGTGCGTAGCGAGAGGGGACTCCCGTTTACAGCAGAGGTGCGCCCCGATGATAATCCCGACATCGTCCAACGCCGTATTGAGCTATTTTACGAACGCACAATTCCCATCCTCGAATACTACGGATATCGTAATCGGCTCTTGACCATCAACGGCGACCAAGCGATCGAGCAGGTACAGCAGGAAATTTTGCAAAAATTTCAGATTTAAAGGATAAAAAAGGTCTACAAGGCATATGAGTTAACCTCAAACCTTCAACCTTCAACCTTCAACCTTCCAACCTTCAACCCAACAAGGAAGATTACTCATGTCTTGGCAACGTCCCGACAACCGACAACCCGATGAATTACGTCCTATCAGCTTTGAGCGAGATTTTACACGCTTCGCTCTGAGTTCCGTATTAACCAAGTGCGGCAACACTCAAGTGCTTTGTACTATCTCACTTCAGGAAGGAGTGCCCAAATTTTTAGAAGGTAAGGGTAGCGGGTGGTTAACGGCTGAGTATAGGATGCTACCGGGAGCAACCCCTAAGCGGCAAGAACGAGAAATTCTGAAGCTATCGGGACGCACTCAGGAAATTCAGCGGCTGATTGGGCGTAGCTTGAGGGCCGCTATCGATTTCAAGGCATTGGGAGAACGGACACTGATTGTTGATGCGGATGTCCTCCAAGCTGATGCAGGTACCCGCACCACCTCGATTACGGGTGGATTTGTGGCTCTAGCTGACGCCATGAATAAACTGGTCAAAAACAATACTCTGGAGCGATCGCCCCTGCTTCACCAAATTGCGGCTGTTTCTGTCGGATTGTTACATGGTGAACCGTTTTTAGACCTCAAGTACGAGGAAGATGTTGCTGCTGAAGTAGACTTTAATGTCGTTATGAATGACAAGCTGGGTATCATTGAAGCGCAGGGTACTGCTGAATCCGGTACGTTCAGTCGTCAGCAACTCAATCAGCTAATGGACTTAGCAGAAAAGGGAATAAAAGAACTACTCGAAGCCCAGCGCCAATGCTTAGCGGATTGACTCTCTTAAATGGGGATATTGGTGTTTCTACCCGTGAAGACAATTTATGATTCATAGTTTACCTCAGACAATTCAAGCGGCTTTTAAAACTGCCTATTTAAAAATTGCTGCTGTGATTGTTTTGATTGCGATCATCGGGTTATCAGTCGTTCATCATTACGGGATTTCTGTTGATGAAGGGACAGAAATCGCCATGGTGAGGAGGAATTTAGAACTTATCACTCAGGGTAAACCCATTCCCGGAGATTTGAAATACTTTGGCCCCGTTTTTAATGTCACCTCCGAGATAGTTTTTCAAATTCAACAGTATTTCGTTAAAGGGGTTGCTTATAGTCCACTCAATTATGAACAACAACTAGATAGTAAGCAAGAACGACTCCAAGCCTTAGCTGGCAGAGTCAGAGTCAAGCACTATATGACGTTCTTGGTTTCTTTAATCACTTATGGGGCAGTTGCAGGACTTGTTGGTATTCTCTGTGGCGCAGATTATGCCTGGTTTGGGGCATTAACTTTGGTGTTTTTTCCAACGTTTTGGGGTCATAGTTTCTTCAATCCCAAAGACCCACCTTTTGCTGCCTTGTTTACACTAACAACTCTCCTCGGAGCTTACCTGATTAATTTTTATTTGAAAGCTGATCAACCGATTAAAATTGGCAAAAATCGTGCCACTCTCTACACCGTTTTATACGGAATTTTGGTTGGATTACTTTCGGGGATAAGACTGGGAGGATTCCTTGTCCTATTTTTTATTTTAGCAACTTACTTCATCCTCCAGATTGGTAAAGAAATCAATTTTAAAGATATTTATAAGTTTGCAGGACTTTACTTATTATTATGTGTAACTTGGTTTGTTGTGAATGCTCTGTGCTATCCCGCTTTTTGGTCGAATCCCATTGCTGGTTTTTTTGAAGCATTGGATTATTTATCGGGTCATCGTCTCCAACTTAAAGTTTTCTTTGAAGGTCGGAATATTCCTATCCAGCAGCTTCCCTGGAATTACCTTCCTAGCTGGATGTTTATGTCAATTCCCTTGATTTTTCAACTTGGTTTTGGGGTGGGGACGGGATTTATAGTAGCTAAATATTCAAAACTTTCTATTTTACAACGTGCCTGCGCTATTTTAGTCTTATTTCAAGTTTTATTTCTTCCTTTCGTTGCCATTGTGAAGCAGTCCCCGATGTATGATGGGATGCGTCATTTTCTGTTTACGTTGCCAGGGATAGCCACTATATCAGCAGCCGCTTTTATTTGGATTTATCAAAGCCTTTCTCAAAAGAGTTGGAAAATTATTGCAGCGACGTTTATGGCTGTGGTGTACAGTGCGATCGCATTTGAGATGATCGCCTTACATCCCTACCAGTATATCTATGTTAATCGCCTATCGGGTGGCTTGGAAAAAATTCGCGATCGCTACGAAACAGAATACTGGGGTTTGAGTTTGCGGGAGGGGATGGAGTGGATTAACCAAAATGCTAAACCGGGAGCAACGGTTTTAGTGGGTGGTTTTATTTACTCTGCTCAATTATTTGCTGCTCCTAGTATGAACGTTATTGGCTATTCAGAACGGAGGGCAGCAACAACTCCCAAACCTTATTACTATTTAGCATGGCCTCGGTGGGATGCTCCCAGCAAGCTACCTGAATGTAAAGTTGTTCATGAGGTGAAGAGACTCGGAGTGCCTTTATCCATTGTGAAACGTTGTGAGCCTAATTCGTAATTAATAACCTCTGAAATTCTCACTGCCTCTCAATGAAACAGAAAAAGTGTTCTTGTGGGGTGGCATCCTGCCCGCCCTTTGAACCAGAATTACGAATTATGAATTTTTAAAGCTGTTTCCAGTTGTGCAATAAGTTCAGCCGCCGTCTTATTTCCCATTTTCGCTATTAGAGTTTCAGGAGGTAATTGTTTGAGAAGATTAAGGGCAGTTTGCTGCATCTTAATGTTGCTGTTTTCTAAAGCTGTTACAATGTCGGGATTATGCAATTCCCAAGATAAGTTCTCTACCGGGTGAATGGGTTCCTTAGATAGAGTTTCCCTTGGTCTATCACTTCCCTGATTAGCTATACGTTGATAAACTACTGATTCTGGAAATACTTTAGTCTGGAACTGGCTTAAATTTTGACCATAAAGTTCAGAGTGTCCTGTAACAAGGTATCCTAAAGGGTGGAGAGAATCGTGGAATTTATTTAAAACATTGGCAATTGCTGATGATTCAAAATAGATAAAAACATTACGGCAAATAATTAAGTCAAGCTCTCGTAGCTCCGTATTAGGCTGAGGAAATAAATCTTTGGCTAAATTTACAGTCTGAAATTTAACCATCTGCTTAATTGAGGAGCTGAGGTGATACTCATTATTGACCACCTGGAAATATCGCTGCACTATTTCCCCATCAACCCGTCTAAATGACCAAGGTCTGTAAATTCCTGTTTTTGCTTTTTGTATGGCTTCTTGATTAATATCTATCCCAAAAATCATTACATTCCATTGCTCTAAATCCGGAAGAAGTTCTTTGAGGAGGATAGCCAGAGAATAGGGTTCTTCTCCCGATGAACATCCTGCACTGCAAATCCGTAATATTTTATCCGTTTGTTTTCGTTTAATTAATTCGGGTAAAATGTGAGTTCTTAGAAGTGAAAACTGCTCTTGATCTCTAAAAAAATAACTTTCAATATTAGTGAGTAAAGTAATGAGGCTTTTCCATTCTTGATAGCTCTCCTGAGTTGAAAGATTTAATAGTTGATAGTAGTTTTCGGGAAGTTTTAATTTGAGAGCTTTCATTCTTAATGAAATTTTTTCACTTAAAGCATTTTTGTCACGCTCTCTAATCTCTAGCCCCGTATGCTTGCTAATTAGCCGAATAAAAGCTTGTATTAGACTTTCGTTTAAGAATTGTGATTTTAACACTTTATTGTTGATACTTTATTTTTTGAATGAATCGATTCAACTTTTGAGCAGCGAATGAGTTTTCTTAAATAGGTTTTGCCCTTCAAGTATTTTTATAATTTCCATACCGCTTCCCAATTAAAGGGGGCTGATTTTGTAACAATTCCAGCAATTTCGGAGCGATCGCGTGAATGGGTAGAATTAATTTTGCTGCTCCCAATTCGATTGCTTCTTTAGGCATTCCAAAGATTATAGAACTAGCTTCATCTTGGGCGATGGTTAAACCCCCCGCTTGGGCGATGTAGTGCAATCCTTCTGCCCCATCTTTACCCATACCTGTCAATAATATTCCTACTGTTGCCCTGCCATAAAACTTAGCCATAGACTTAAAAGTAACAGTTATAGAAGGGCGGTGACCGTCTAAAGGCGGTGAATCAAAACAGATAAATCGACCTTGCTCATCTAATTCTAAATGCTGCTGTTCTGGAGGAAAATAAATTCTTCCTGGCTTGGGTTTATCTCCAGGTTTAGCCATTTGAATAGGTAACCGACAACTGCTGGATAACCAATCAATAAATCCCTGTAAAAAGCCTGAACAAATGTGTTGTACGCAAATTACGGGTACAGGAAAATTTGAGGGGAGTTGAGCGAACAGTTCATTAATAGCTTGGGGGCCACCTGTAGAGGCACCAATGACTATAATTTCTGGTTTGAGATAAGAGTGAGAGGGAAACGTCTCGAAGCGTTTAACTTGGGAGGGAGACTTCCGCTTTTTCTTAAATACCTTTACCCCCGATAGGATTTTAATTTTATTAATTAACTCCTGATTGAGTAACTTATCCTCCATTGTCAGTCCTGCAGATGGCTTGGGTAAAATATCCAATGCCCCTGCTTCTAAAAGCTGAAAAACATGAGGGCTATCTTCTTCTTGTAACCAGGCACTAATCACCAAAATCGGTCGAGGATAGAGAGTCATCACTTCAGTGGTAAACTCTAAACCATCCATCTTGGGCATATGAAGGTCTGTGCAAATGACATCAGGCTGAACTGTGGGAATTAGTTCCAATGCTTCTATGCCAGTACGAGCTTCTCCCACTACTTCAATCTCTGGGGATGAATTCAGAATTCTTCTTAAGATTACTAGGGTAACTTGTGAATCTTCAACTAACAAAACGCGAATAGTCATTGGTTATTGGTTATTGGTTATTAGTCATTTGTCATTTGTCATTGATTATTTGAGCCATTTTATATAAATTGTAAAAATTTCATGTTCTATCTGTGTAAATCTCGTGTTTATCTGCGGTTTATTTTTTTTATAAATCCTTGAAAACTGCTATAGTGGTAATAAACACTAAATTATAAAAGATACTTAAACAAGTCTGGCTAATGTTTCTAAGAGAAATTTTTGATTAAACTTACCTTTGAGGACGTAGGCGTCAGCACCGGCTTCGGCTCCCCGCTTCTTATCTTCATCCGAGTTCAATGTAGTGACTAGAATAATCGGTAAGTCCTGATATTCTCGATGCTGCCGAATTTTAGATGTGAGGGAAAATCCATCTAGATTGGGCATTTCTACATCCGATATCACCGCATCGAAGTCACGTTGTTTGAGTTGGTGATACCCCTCTAATCCATCGACTGCTATCACGACTTCATAACCCGCTTTTTCTAAAAGCCGTTGTTCTTGGGTACGCACATAGGTGGAGTCTTCTACGAGGAGAATCACAGGTTTTCTGGGAATAAGTTTCTTCGGTTTGATAGAGACAGGAGCTAGAGTTTGTTTTTGCAATGATTTGAGTAAATCTGGGGGGTTAAGAATCATGCAAACTTCCCCTGTGGGGAGAATTGTTGCACCCGTGACGTTACGCACTCGCTTCAATAACTGACTCTGAGGTTTGATTGCTACCTCTTGAGTATCAAAAAGGCGATCAATAAAGAATCCGGCTTGTTCTTCTCCCACTTTAAGAACAACGCAAGGCCGTAGCTCGTTCGTTTGTTGTTCAATATTGACGCTGGAGATATCAGCAGGAGAGTTGGAAAGTTGCAGCAAATCGGCTAAATTTGCAACGGGAATTGTTTGTCCATCCCAACTAATGGTTTCTCGACCTTCATTGGTAGAAACCTCATCCGGGGAAATTAATAAACTCGTGGATACAAACTCCATCGGTAGGGCATGAGTAATACCTTGTACTTTTAGGAGTAGTGCATTGATAGTTGCTAAAGATGTGCTTAGATGTAGACGGAAAGTGCATCCTTTGCCGGGGGTTGATTCGATTTGGATCGTTCCTTTGAGCCGTTCGACGTTGGTGCGTACTACATCCAACCCAATCCCTCTACCAGAAATTTCTGTAATAAATGTCCGGGTTGAAAACCCAGGCGCAAAAATCAGGGAGTAAATTTGGTTGGGAGTCATGGTTTCCAGTTCTTCTGGAGGGTAGAGCTTGCGTTTGATAGCAGTTTGTTTAATTTTATTGAGGTCTAACCCGCGCCCATCATCTGCTATTTCAATGACGATATTGTTAGTTGTTTGATAACCCCTCAACCAAATCGTCGCGATGCGAGGTTTGCCTAGTTGTTCGCGCTCGTCGGGAGTCTCAATGCCATGATCTACGCAATTCCGCATCATGTGCATCAAGGAGTCTTTGATTTCTTCAAGAATGCGTTTGTCGGCCGTTGTTTCTCCTCCTTCAATTACTAATTCCACTTCTTTGGCTTGCTGTCTGGCTAAATCCCGCACTACACGGGGAAATAACTGAAACAGGGTGGATAGAGGGAGAAGTCGGAGCGTGCGGATTTTTTCTCGTAATTCCCCAGCAATGAAGTCTAGTTTGGTGCTATTTTCCTGAGCTAACAAATTCAGGGTGTTAATCGCTTTTTCAACTTGCTCTTGGAAGGGATTAACTGGCAAGGAGGAAGAGCGACGGCGTTGCTTTTTATAAAATGCTTTCCACTTGTCCCATAGGCGGGTTAATTCCTCAATTTCAGTGGTAGCGTGAGCAATCTGAATTTTGGTGACGGTGAGTTCTTCTGCTTGTGTGATTAAGGCATCAAGTTCGCGAGTGGGAACGCGAATTGTGTCAATGCGGTAGGGTTCGTTGGCTCCAAGAGGAGGAGTGGGTAAGTCAGAAGTTGTACTCGCAGAAATTTCAGCAGAGACGGGTGGAGACTCTGGAATGCTGGGTACAGCAACGACTGCCATTAACTGTTCTACTACCCTAGCTGTATCAACATTACTTTGTTGGCCGGTAACGGCTTCGTGTACCAAAAGAGCGATCGCATCTAATCCTTGATATAAGCGATCGCTCACCTCTGGGGTTAACATGAGCTGCTGGTGTTTGATGCTTAACAGAATTTCTTCCAGTGCATGAGACAGAGTTTCCACGGTTTCGAGCTCTGCACTTCTCGAATCCCCTTTGAGACTGTGGGCTTCCCGCAGCAATTCTTCTAAAATCGTTTCATCATTGGGATACTTTTCTAAATGCAGCAATCCCGCTTCTAGTTTCTGCAAGCGTTCTTCGCTTGTCGTTTTATAAATATCTCGAAAGTCTTCGTCTTCGCTCAAGACGGATGAAGGTTGGGGAGTTTTGCCATTGATTTTGACTGTTGCAGTGGGTGTAATGAATGGCTCGTCTGGTTGGGGAATAAATTCCACCGTTGGTTCTACTTGAGTCTCTAGAACAGCTTGCGATTGATGCTGTTGTGACTCCAATACAATGTCCATCCACAGCTCTAACACCTCAGCGACATCAACCCCACTGGGTTGACTGGTAACAGCTTCCTGTACCAAACAATGAATCGCCGCTAATCCTTGGTAAATGCGATCGCTTACTTCTTGAGTTAAAACGATTTGCTGGTGTTTGATGCTTACGAGAATTTCTTCGAGAGAATGGGACAGCATTTCCACCGTTTCCACCCCGGCTGTTCTAGAATCTCCTGTCAGGCTGTGGGCTTCCCGGTACAATTGTTCTAACGTCGTTTCATCATTTGGGTGCGAGGTTAAGTACTGCAATCCAGCTTCCAGGTTCTGCAAGCGTTCTTCGCTGGTATTTTTATAAATATCTCGAAGGTCTTCGTCTTCGGTAAAGAGTTGGGCAAATTGAGGAGTACCGTCCTTAGTATCTGCGAGTGTACTGAGTAAAGTTGCCTGATTGCTGTTGTTAACAAATCCTTGAGAGGTAAGCTCCACCTCTTGCTCTGCTGGAGCGTCTAGAGAAGTTTCCTGCTGTTGTAACTCCGAAATGTCTGCCGTCAGCAGTTCCAGCATTTGAGCAGTATCCACCCCACTCGGTTGCTCAGTTACAGCTTCTTGCACCAAAAGACTAATTGCTGCTAATCCTTGATAAAGGCGATCGCATAAAAGTGGAGTGAAAACGTCCTGTTGGCGGATGAGACGGCCGAAAATCTTTTCAATACACAAAGACAAATTTTCCACCGTTTCTACCCCAACACCTCTAGAGTCTCCTCTGAGGCTGTGGGCTTCTCGCCGCAAATCTTTTAATATCGCTTCATCATCCGGATGTGATATTAAGTGTCGCAGCCCCGCTTCCAATTGCTGCAAATGTTCTTCACTAGAAATTTGATATAGATTTCGGAGTTCTTCGTCTTCTATCAGCATGATTAGTCATTAGTCATTAGTTATTAGTCATTAGTCATTGGGTTTCTCACTAAGAACTAATGACTAAAAGCAGTAGACTGTCAACGAATTAAATAGTGAATTATGAATTATGAATGCTGAATTATGAATTGATGCATTGAAAATGAAATTTTAAAACCTCCTAAATGTAGGCTGTTCAACGTTTTACCAGTGGCTTCTACTCCTATGAATTACAATTCATAACTCATAACTCATAATTCATAATTCATAATTTTTTATCGGCTACACAATTCGCTTGAGAACTAAAGCCGCTTCATTCAGTCGTTCGGTACCTGATTTGGTTTGACTGATACCACTGGCAGTTTCTTTTGCCCCCTTGTTAATCGTCTCCATCGCTTCGACGATTTGTTGCATGGCATCCGCTTGCTGCTTGAGATTGAGCGAAATTTGCTGATTGTTTAAAACGACTTTATTGACGGAATCCGCTACCCCAGTGAAGGCTTGATTGGTTTTTTGGGCAATTTTTACTCCCGCCGTTACCGTCTTCGTGCCTTCATCCGTTACCATCACAGTTGAATTAATCGCACTTTGAATTTCAGAAACCAAGCCATTAATCTTTTCAGCGGATTTTTCACTTTGATCAGCTAATTTACGAATCTCATTAGCAACTACGGAAAAGCCTTTACCATGCTCTCCAGCGCGAACCGCCTCAACTGAGGAATTGAGGGCCAACATATTCGTTTTGTTGGCTAAGTCAGAAACCAGTTGGGAAATACTACCAATTTGCTCTGCTTGTTCGCTCAGATACAAAATTTGTTCTGCGATCGCTCCTACTTTCTTTTCTAAGGTAAACATCCCTTCTAGTGCTTCCTCCACCGCTTGAGTACCCCCCTGAGTCAGTCCAAGCGCCTGTTGTGCAGCAGTAACGGCAGCTTTTGCTTGCTCTGCCGCCTGTCGGCAAGAAGCCTCTAACTCATCCATCGTGGTAGTGGTTTCATTCACCGAGGCAGCCTGCTGACTGGCGATGCGTTCTTGCTGATCAATCGTTGCTGAAATCTGGCTTGAAGAACTCGCAAGGGTATTGATTGTCCTCGTCAGCCTCGATTTAATATATTGAGAAATATTCCAAATAATGACTAGAATCAATAAGTTCGCAACGAAAAGAATGATTGACAAGTTTTTTGAAGCTTGTATGTGGCGTTTATTGAATGATTCCGCTGATGATACGGCGGCGTTGGTTAATTTCCAGTACTCTTCCCCTGCTTTTAAAAGACGCTCTTTTTCTTGAGGGTTAGCTCTATAGTCTCTCAATGTCGTTTTAAGTTGAGACCAAGATTGTTCGATTTCTGTCATATTTGACTGAAACGCTCGGTCTTCAATTCTGACTAAGTTAAGGCTTTCATCTCCTTTTGTCAGACCTTTTATAACTTGATCGAGTAGAGAGACGATACTATCTGTATTTTGTTCTAAAATTTCTAGCTTAATCAGCCTTTGAGTATTACCTCTAACAATTCCGGCATAATTTACGATTCTACCGTCACTCGTCATACTATCGATTTGACGATAGATAGTAACCAGATTAAACACAGCAAATAATAGCAGTACAAATACTGTAATTCGTAATTGGTTAATGATTCTGAATTGATTAACCATATTATTCATTTCCAAACTTTTTCCTCAGACAGTGCAGCATTGCGGTATCTGCCTCCCCAGTAAAGGCTTGATAGTTTCGAGGAATCTGCACCCGATTTTCCTCTCCTCGTTTTATATTTGGCATCAATAATTTTGCCAGTGAAGCGAATCTATCCTAGAGCTCTCCTCACTTTTTATAAAGACTTGGAGAAGAACTAGGCGGAATTGAAAACTGATGAAATTAAAGCTGAAAAAATAGATAGCCCTGGTATCTCTAACTCGTAGGACAGCTGAATCAAGGTAATTAGGGTTGTTTGCCTACTACTCTTATCCTGCGAGGTTTTTGATATGTCATACTACTGTATAACAGGTGTTATACATAATGTTATTTCAAGCAGCTGATATCAGCAACAAATTCAACTAACCTTCATCAACCAAAATAGTTTTTGTAGCAAAAGATACCAAAAAATGATTCTTGCCGATGTCCAGTCATTATTCGGTGTGAATCAAACAGGGAGCAACTTCATACAAATCATTTTCACCGCCTGGAACATTTGAGGGACTGCATCATTCAAACTCCAAGCCCTAAAAATACAGCGGCAATTTGTTACATATGATACTTACAAGACTGTCTCAAGAATTAGACAACCTAACTCCAACAAGTGACGGAGAGCTAAGCCTACGCAACTATACAGGTGTTTGGAATCTTCACATTGTCCAAGGGAAATTGCTTTATGCCGCAGATAAATTCCATCCTGTAAGACGCTGGAACAGAGCATTAAAGCGACATTGCCCCAACTGGAACTGGAGTGTTGAATACTCCGAGTTACCAGACAAACACTCCTGGGAATATCAAATCCTTACTCAAGGATTCAACCAAAAACGATTGAGCCTAATCCAAGCCAAGTTAATAATTCGTAGCGTTGTTCAAGAATGCTTATTTGAGCTTAGTAGCAGCACAGATTTGAAGAGTGATTGGAAACCCCACCCAAAAGCAATATCAGTTTTCTACCAACTCACAGCCTTGTCTGCCAAAGAAGTACGGACAGTTCTCAATAACGCTGTACAGATGCAGCAAAAATGGCAAGCGGCTGGTTTAGATCACCTCAGTCCAACTGTTGCACCCACTCTGCAGCAGGGGGTAGATGCTCAAGCACTCCCAGTTTCGGACAAGTATCTCAACGGTCAGTTTACCCTATGGGATATTGCCTTACATTCAGAACAATCGGTCACTGATATAACTTGCGCTTTAATCCCTTTAGCTGGCAAGGGTATCTTGCAATTCCAAAAGCTTCCAGATTTACCCATATCACCTGTTAATCAGCCCGTTGCAGCAACACCCTCCCGATTAGAAACCAAGCCGATTGAATCGACGCAAAAACAGCCTGTAATCGCTTGTATTGAAGATAGTCCCGTGTTGGCTCACACCTTGAAAAAAATCTTGATGCCTGCTGGCTATGAAGTGTTGATTATTCTGGAACCCATGCGAGGATTTTCCGAACTGATAGAACACAAGCCTGATCTGATCTTGCTAGACTTACACTTGCCGAATGCGGATGGCTATAGCATCTGTAAATTTTTGCGAGAAACTCCCGTATTTAAGAGGACACCGATTATTATCCTAACGGCTAAAAATACTCAAATTGACCGTTTTCGTGCTCAACAAGCTGGCGCAACTGAGTTTTTAAGCAAGCCTCCCCAGTCTATAGAGTTACTGCACATGGTTCAGAAATGTCTGGCGCAATCGAGCCACCTACGGCCAACGGATAATGGCCATAATGGACAGAAAACCCAAGTTTGAATTAATCTCCCCTGACCGAGTTCCCAATTCCCAATTCCCAATTCCCTGTTCCCTTGTTAATTTTCGTTAAAATTGTGGGTTGCTCCTGGGGAAAAAAAGGTTTAGGGATTTAGCGAAACATTAAGAATCATTGCCCTAAAACAACATCTTTATTGTTTTAGTCGTAGGCTGAATTTCAATCAGGCTTAAGAGTTGAGCGATCGCAAACAATGTTTAGCTTTGAAAAGTTCTGACTCATCCTAGACGGCTAGTCTGAGACAATCTAAAGACGACCTCAAAACGGAGCAATCATTCCCCACTTTTTCTCATTAGAGATTTTTTTTGACCATCAGAGGGAGAACATTGTATGAAATTGGCTTACTGGATGTATGCAGGCCCCGCCCACATTGGCACCCTTCGCATTGCCAGTTCTTTTAAAAACGTCCACGCGATTATGCACGCACCCTTGGGCGATGATTACTTCAACGTCATGCGCTCCATGCTAGAGCGGGAACGGGACTTTACGCCGGTAACCGCCAGTATCGTTGACCGGAACGTTTTGGCACGCGGCTCCCAAGAAAAAGTGGTGGACAATATCACCCGCAAGGACAAGGAGGAAACTCCTGATCTGATTGTATTGACGCCTACCTGCACCTCCAGCATCCTACAAGAAGATCTGAATAATTTTGTGGAGCGTGCCCAGATAGAAGCAAAAGCCGATGTGATGCTAGCGGATGTGAACCACTACCGCTTCAACGAACTGCAAGCGGCCGATCGCACTTTGCATCAAGTGGTTCAGTACTATATGGAGAAAGCCCGTAAGAAGGGTGAACTCCCAGAAGGCAAAACCGAAAAGCCCTCGGTTAACATCATCGGCATTAGTACCCTTGGCTTCCACAATCAGCACGACTGCACCGAGTTAAAGCGGTTGATGGCTGATTTGGGGATTGAAGTCAATGAAGTTATCCCAGAAGGGGCATCAGTTCAAAACCTAAAGAATTTACCTCGCGCTTGGTTTAACCTAGTGCCGTATCGTGAAGTCGGTTTGATGGCAGCGCGTTACCTAGAAGAAGAATTCGGGACGCCTTATGTGGATATCACTCCGATGGGTGTGGTGGAAACAGCACGTTGCCTCCGCAAGATTCAGCAGCTACTCAATGCTCAAGGGGCGAATGTCGATTACGAAAAGTACATCGAAAATCAAACCCTGTACGTTTCCCAAGCGGCTTGGTTCTCTCGCTCCATTGACTGCCAGAACTTAACGGGTAAAAAGGCGGTTGTGTTTGGTGACAACACCCACGCGGCGGCAATAACCAAGGTTCTAGCGCGGGAGATGGGAATTCATGTGGTACTAGCGGGGACTTACTGCAAGTACGATGCTGACTGGTTCCGGGAGCAGGTGAGCGAATACTGCGATGAAAT
>JBFLZA010000050.1:0-21470 GCA_040756535.1 Cyanobacteriota bacterium | reverse complement strand
AAGTCGAATCGCCCGATTTTGGAGGCAATTCGTGCAGAATTTCGACAGGCAAAGTTGCGAGTGAGCCATGAACAAATCGATAACTGGCTCGTAGAAGGAAAACTCTTCCTATTACTGGATGGGGTGAATGAAATCCCGTCGGAGGAGTTGCGGCGACAGTTGCAGGATTTTCGGGAGGATAATCCCCATACGCCGATGATTTTCACCACGCGGGATTTAGCGGTGGGGGGTGATTTGGGGATTGAGAAAAAGCTGGAAATGCGCCCCTTCACGGAACCTCAAATGCGGGAGTTTGTGGGGAAGTATTTGCCGGAGTATGGGGAAGTGTTGCTGCGGCAATTACAGGATAGGTTGCGAGAGGTGGCAGAAACACCGTTGCTGCTGAAGATGCTGTGTGAAGTGTTCGATCCAAAAACCCAGCAGATACCTAAGAGTAAGGGGGAATTGTTTCGAGCATTTGACCAGAAGTATAACCAGCATAAGCCGAATCCGCCTGTTTCCGGAGATTGTCGGCGGTTTCAGTCGGAGGTGTTGCAGTATCTAGCGTTTGAGATGGTGCGGGGGGATAGTGAGAAGCCAACTGAGGCGTGGTTGACAGTTGCCCGCAGCAAGGCAGAGGGGATTTTGGAAGAATGGTTAGTCAAGCGAGGGGTAACTGATGCACCGACGAAGGCGAAGGAATGGTTAGAGGATTTACTGGAACATCATTTACTGCAAGTAGCGGCAGATCCGAGGCAGATTGAGTTTCATCACCAGTTGTTTCAGGAATATTACGCCGCAGAAGCGTTGCTGGCAAGGGTTGAAAATCGGCATCCGGATGTTATGGATGATGAGCGGTTGCAGCATTTCTATTTGAATTATCTGAAATGGACGGAACCTGTAGCGCTGATGGTGGGGTTGCTGGGGGATGAGGCGCAGGCGGTGCGGGTGGTTCGGTTGGCGTTGGATATGGATTTGAATTTGGGGGCGAGGTTGGCGGGGGAAGTGAAGCCGGAGTTTCAGGGGCAGACGGTGGGAATAGTGAGTGCGCTGGAGATACCGGAGTGGTTAAAGGCAAAGCTTTTAAAGTACGCAATACCTCTTGATAAATCAGAATCAGATACTACAATCAAGCCACAACCTTCATCCAGAGAAAATGTAGACAATCACAGAATAAAGCCTGATTTCAGATCTTCCCCTAAGTATGGAGAGCTATGTAGGCTTGTTGGAGATCCAGAACCTGAAGTTCGCTGGAATGCTATTTTTGAATTAGAGAAATATGGAAGAGTAGAGTATATTCCAATATTATTGAATCTAATTGATAGCCCAGATCCTGATGTACGTTGGAGTACAGCTCAGGGATTATTTTTTGTTGGTGACTGTAGTGCTACTTCCGGATTACTGAGACTTCTACGAGATGTCAGTGATGATGTTAGAAAAACTGCTGCGGCAGTATTAGGAAAAATTCGGGATGAAATCTCTATAAACGGTTTAATTGATTTTCTTAAAAAACCAAGTAATGATATAGATAGAGCCAATGAATTGCGTAGGTTCGGAGCTTCCGCACTTGTCGAGATTGGTAGCCAAAGAGTTGTCAATTCTTTGCTTTCTCTTCTTGAGAATTCAGATGAAAGCGTGCGTTGGTATGCAGTGGATGCACTAGGTGACATTGGAGATAAAGATGCGGTCATAGGTCTTATCTATAGATTACGAGATTGCAGCAGAAAGATTCGTAGCAAAGCAGCCTATACACTTGGTTTCATAGCTGATGAGGCTGTTGTTCCAGAATTGATTAGTTATCTTGAATGCGTTTCAGAAATATCTGATGATGAATGCTATAGCGTAATCAATGCCTTGGGAGAAATCGGCAGTAAAAAGGCTCTTCCTGAATTGCACCGTTTTTTAGCGAAATCAAGTGCTTACCTTAAGGAAGCAGCTATTTTTGCCTTGGGAAAAATTGGTGATGAAAGCGTAATTCCAGATTTGATCCATATTCTTCAAACCTCTAGTTTAGGTAGTAAAGGAACAGCAATTGAAATACTAGGTAAAATGCAAGCAGAGCCTGCAATTCCATATTTTCTTGATATTCTTGAGAATGAGCCATATGTACGAAGCCGCAATGATATTCCAGGTGTCTTGGGAGGCTTCCAGAGAGAGCGTGCTGCCCACATCCTCCCCAACCTTCTTGCCCTAATTCCTACTGAATCAGGAGAATACGCCCTTCGCGCAATTTCTGGTATTCAACAAAACTGCCAGTTCTACAATTACAAAATTTTCTGCAAGCAGCTACCCTCAGTCGTCAACCCTCAGTCATCAGGAGCAAGCCAACAGCCTTTCATACACTATGACTTCCCAAATGCAACCGAAGTAAAAGTCTTTGAGAAAGTAGACACTTACATCACCAAAACCGAAAACCCTGATTACTAATTTAAGGAGAACTTAAAATGGCTGAAGCCTCAAAGTACAACTTACCAAGCGTTAAAAAATTACAAGTCTTCGAGCAAGTCAATACCTACATCGAAAACAACAATCCTTCGGAATCTAGCAAATCAGAAGCCTTAAAAAACATCTCTCAACTCTTAGAAAACCTCCATCAACAACACCCCCAAGCCTCAGACGCCGAAATCCTCGACATAATCACCAGAGGCTTTGAAACCATGCCCCAGAACAACCCAAAACAATGGCAACGCTGGCAAAATACATTGAGCGTTGTTTTTGCAGGAGGTATCGAAGCCGTCAAAGTACTCTTGCCTGCCGCAGGTATTCCCATCGAAGTCGGCAAGCGACTGTATGAGATTTACGATCGCAACCGCAAACAACTCCCCAGCAGCTAGAATGAACACCGAGAAGGCAAATTTAAATTAGTCAAAGCAAAGATGGGGAGATAAACCATTATTCCTCTGAAAACTCCCCAAAGCGTTCTCGATACCGAGCTAATAAAGCCTCCGCTTGCTCAGCTCTTTGTTGTTCTTGCTCAGCTCTTTGTTGTTCAGCAATAGCCGCTTCTTCAGGTGTTAGAACTAATTGCCCCTCGTGAGTGAAAAAGCGCAACTTCCTCTCATGAATCCCTAAATACAGTTCTAATTGCCCACTCCACAGCCAACCTTGTTCATTCGGTTGCAGTTGGCGATAGCTTCCTTGTACCAGTTCAAATCCCTGAAATTCCAGACTCTCTGGGTCAAACCAAAAATATTCGGGAGTGCGAAACGTATCTTGATAAATCTGTTTTTTCAACCCTCGGTCTGTTGCTGCTGTTGAATTCGATAACAGCTCTACAATGACGTTAGGATACTTACCGTTTTCCTCCCAAACCACCCAGCTTTTGCGCGGCTTATCTTCAGTATTCAGAACTACGAAGAAGTCCGGCCCGCGAAAGTCTTCTGACTTCCGCTGTTGAGTACTGTAGTAGATTGTTAAATTCCCAGAAACATAGAAATCATGCCGTTGTTGCCACCACCATCGCAGCAGGCGAATCAACAAGTCAATTTGATCGCGGTGTAAGTCACTTTCCAAGGGAGGTTCGTTGCTCTCTAAATCACCAGGGGGAAAGATAATTTCTTCGGAGATGACATTAGGAGATTCTACATCTTGGGTGAGGGACATGGCAAAAAATAGGGAACTCTGTCTTCAGTTTAGCGATCGCTTGCAGATGACAACCCATTCTTGATCAGAATGAAGGGTGCCTAGTAGTAGGGGTGGCTGAGGCGATCGCTCTGATCAGGATAGTGCGTTATTTAATACTACAAAGAAATCCGGGCTTCTAAAGTCTCGGTTTTTCGCCTGGATGCTGCTGTAGTAGATAAACATATTGCCCCCGGCAAAGAAATCGCTGCGATCAAGGTACGATTGATTGAGCGATCGAATCAGCACATTCATGGCAATGCGGTGACGGTTTGTTTCCAATGGTTCACCATCATCAAAAATCAAATCGGTCGGTGGCATGGGAGGTTCCCACCCTGCGATCGCGCTTGGCGCACCGCCAGAGGCGATCGCACTGTTAGGTATTGTCTCCCCAATTGCCTCGGCTGACATCACACAACCTCCCCAACTATCTGTAGTGATCAGATACCCCTACTCAATGCCCGCTCTTGTGTTCCATAACTGTTCACTGGACATTGTGCGTGACTTTTAATATCTTCAACCTTAGCTTAGAGCTATTGGAAGAAGCGATCGCATCCCTCCTTCCCCCTTCATCTTTTCCCTGCCCCAAAAGGGCTTCAATAAGTGGCTTGCAATCGACTCAGCAAGTAGTCACCTGCGGTAATGGGAGGATAAAGTGGAGGGCGATTGGGTGCTGTGCAAGTTTCCAGGCAGGCAATCTCGGTGTCATCGTTGGGATGGCAAAAAAAGGCAACGGAATACCGAGAACACCGCACTTGCTCATCAGAAGGAATCATCACCCGATGCTTTGTAGAGCAGAATACATGGTTTGTCCACCGCTGCATTAAATCCCCCGTGTTAACGAGAATCGTATCAGGAATATAGGGTGCAGCAATCCACTCGCCTTGTGTCGTACAAACTTCCAAACCACCCACTTCATTTTGAAACAGCAGTGTAAAGCTGCCATAGTCGGAATGTTCACCCGCACGCACTTGTCCGGGTTTGGGTAATTGGTTTAATGGCGGATAGTGGAGAAGTCGCAGGGTATGGTTTTGGTGAGTATGCCTATCAAAGAAGAAAGATTCAGGAAGGTGGATCGCTAAAGCCAAGGCATGGCATATTTTATCCGCTACTTCAGTACAAGCTGCATAGAACTCCAAGACAGTATTGCGGAAGTTATCTTGCTCACAAGGCCATTGATTGAGAATCAGAGAAGATTTTTCTTCTGTACTTTTATCAACAAAATAAACTTCTTTACCAATGTTAAATGCTTCTTTTAAATCTCCGGGTTTATTCGGATCGAGGCGTTCTCGCTCAATACCAACATAGCCCCGATTGCTAAATTCATTAGACCATGCCAGTTGATTCTTAATAGGAACTGGCAGAGCAAAAAATTGCTGGGCTTGAGTAAATATCTGCTCCATCAGGTGAGAAGGAATACCCGGATATTGCAGGTACATAAAGCCGATTTCCTGATAAGCTTGATAAATTTGGCTGACAACAGTGTTTCTCGATTCAGTATCGCCGCTGACAAATAGAGACAAATTAATAACTGGAACTTCAATCAATGGATTAGACAACTCACTCTCCTTTTTTAAAATAAAATTTAACCTATGTTTAATAGATATTTAATTTTTATTGATTAACGTAACTCTGTGGAGTGAGGAGTTACTTATGGAAATTTGGAAATCTATTTGGGTCGCGTTACTGCTGCTATTAACGGGAGATTTTATCTCTACATTCTTTTATCACGTACCCGAACATCTATTTGGTAAATTTCATACCAAAGTTCATCACAGCCCAAATCGTAGCTTCATTCGTTATGCTGTATTAACCAAGAATCCCCTTGTACTGATTACTGGATTTCTTGCAGCTTTGCCTTATTTGATTTTTCTTCCCTGGTTGTGGGCGATGTCTCCCGCAGGTACTTTTTTAGGGCTATTTTTGGGCGAATGTCATGTGCTGTGGAGGCATAGTTCTATCTGCGATCGCAAAACTCCTGAGTTCATCAGGCACACCTGCAATATCTTGTGGATCACAACTCCTGAAAGGCATTGGCATCATCATGAAAATGCTAAGGAAGCCTATGGAGATATTTTCACATTTTACGATCGCCCTGCACAAGCATGGTTTCGGGTTTTGCTGTTGCTCAAGCGGAAATTGAGGAGTACTCAGCGTAATATAAACGATAGAATACTCCAGAACTCAGAGTCAACGGCTTCGTGATATGGATAAATCGAAGAGATTGCTGGAGCTAGATGTATTCAGGGGCATTGCTGCTCTAGGAGTTGTACTCTTTCATTACACATCCCGGTACAACGAGCTATATGGTCATTCCCAAGAACTACTAATGAGTTTCCCCTATGGAAAGAAGGGAGTTCAATTGTTTTTTATCATTAGCGGATTTCTCATATTGGTCAGTCTGGAGAGAACCAAAAGAAGCTTAGACTTTATCGTCGGACGCTTTGCACGCCTTTATCCAGCCTACTGGGTGGCGGTTATTTTGACCTTCACAATCGTTGCTATCGCTGGTCTTCCGGGTAGAGAAGTAACCTGGAATGAGGCATTGTTCAATCTAACAATGTTTCAAGAATTATTCAAGGTGCCTCATGTAGATGGCGCTTACTGGACTCTCCAAATCGAACTGAGTTTTTATCTCATAATGCTCATTTTGTATCAGAAGAAGCTTTTAAAGTATATTGAATCCATTGCAATAGGATGGCTTTTGCTGATGGCAATAACCATTGGCTTTGAAAGTCAAAACATTCTAATTTTACCTCAAACAATTAAAATTATTTTTCTGCTTAATTATGCAAACTTTTTCATAGCAGGAATAATGTTTTACAAAATATATCAACAAGGAGTCTATTTTAAGACAACTGCTATAATTGCAGCCTGTGTATTCGTCTACAAACTCGATCATTCTTGGTTCTCAACTCTGGACTTGGCTCTATTCTTTGTAGCATTTTATTTAATGCTTAGAGGAAGTTTTGCCTTTATCAATTGTAAACCCCTAATCTTTTTGGGAACTATATCTTATACCTTATATTTGGTTCATCAAAACATTGGTTACGTAATAATAAGAACACTTGATAAAACTGAAATAAATCCTCATGTAATTATATTTCTTGCATTGGTATTATCTATAGTCATAGCTACTGCTATTACATTCCTAGTGGAACAACCCATGCTGCATTTTATAAAAAAACAGTACAAAACTAGGGTTTTGAATAAAATGGCACTAAGATAAGTTGAACCCTGGAATGGGCTTAAGGCACCACTGGAGCAGATACAATTCCTTGCGCTTCCAGTACAGCAGCAACTCGTAAAATTAGTGCTTCGTTGTAAGGTGCGGCAATAATTTGTACTCCTAAAGGCAAGTAACCTGGAAGATGGACGGGAACGGATAAAACCGGCAATCCAATAAAGGACAAAGGTTGCGTATATAATCCCAAATTCGGACGAACTAGCACTTCTTCCCCAGCAATTACCATCATTTTTTGACCGATTTGGGGGGCGACACAAGGGGTTGTAGGGGCAACAATGATATCCACACTCTGGAAGATGTCCCGAACGCGATCGCGAAACCACTGCCGGAACCGTTGTGATTGAATAGTCCAATGAGAGGGAATGAAAGCACCTGCGAGGAAGCGATCGCGCGTTGCGGGGTCAAAATCTTGCGGGCGCGATCGCAAGCTGGCAAAATGGAGATTAGCCCCCTCAGCAGCCGTAATCATATACGCTGCCGCCCTAGCGCGATGAGCTTCCGGGATACTCACCGTTGCACTAACGCCTAACGCCTGCGCCACTTTGGCAACCGCTTCAAAAACTTCCGGTTCTCCCCCTGTGGCAAAATAGTCATCCGCTACCGCAATTCGCAACCCTTCAATGCCGCGTTCGAGTTGAGGCAAGCAAAGTTCTGGAAGACGTTTCGTACAAACTAAATCACTCGCATCTGCTCCCTGCAAGATATCAAAAATTGTGGCAATATCCTGCACAGAACGCGCAAACGGGCCAATATGATCCAAGCTACTGGAAAATAAGGCAACGCCTGAACGTGACAAACGCCCATAGGTAGGCTTGAAGCCAAAAATTCCACACAGGGAGGCCGGAACACGAATGGAACCGTTAGTATCACTCCCCAATGTGAGAGGCACCAATCCCGCCGCGACTGCCGCCGCCGAACCCCCAGAGGAACCCCCAGCTACACGGGTTGGATCATGAGGATTGCGGGTAGCGCCGTAATGGTGATTTTCAGTAACAAAACCATAGGCGTACTCATCCATATTAAGCGCACCGACTAACACCGCACCTGCTTGTTGGAGTCGGGCAACAGCAGTGGCGTCTCGTGTAGCTGGGGGATTTTCGGCGTTAATTTTTGAGCCTGCTAGGGTGGTTAAACCTGCAATATCGAACAAATTTTTAACCGCAAAGGGTACGCCTGCGAGAGTACCGGGATTTTCACCTTGGGCAATTATGCGATCGATTTTTTGGGCCTGTGCCAGTGCGGTATCAGGGGTGACAGCAGTAAAACAGTTGAATGCCTCATTTTTAGCCGTAATTCGTTCTAAGGCAGCAGTGACAACCGCTTGAGCACTAATCTCACCGGAACGAATGGCAGTGGCAGTGGCAGTGGCGTCGGCTTGTTGCAAATCCATTGGTTAAGGGATGCGGTAGAAATCAGATTTTTGCCTGTAGATAGGTTGACACTCTGCGCTCTAAAGAGACGCAGATTCTTGGTTCACAGACTCGCCGTTAGACGACAGGATTGCTCCAATCGCCCAAGAGGGCAAATCTCCCCAAGCGTAAGTTCCCGTGTGCCCCACGGTACACAGTGCTAATTTCAGGATGTTGATAGCAGCATTCACATCCCTATCTTCAATGAACCCACAATGTGGACAAACGTGAGTTCTTGTTGATAAAGATTTTTTTACTTTCTTCCCACAGTGAGAGCAGTTCTGACTCGTATTTTGGGGAGGTACGGCAATCGTAATCTTCCCATATTTAAAGCCAAAATACTCCAGCCACTGGCGGAAAGTAGACCATCCTGCATCACTGATAGATTTAGCTAGATGTCGATTTCTCACTAGCCCTTGCACATTCAAGTCTTCATAGGCGACCAAATCGTTAGATTGGATGACGGAGTATGCTACTCGCTTGCAATACTCTTTTCGCTGCCTACTTACTCTTAAATGCTTCCGAGCATATCGTTGTCTCGCTTTGTGGTAATTTTTAGACTGTGGCTTAGCACCTTTAACGAACTTCTTGGACTTCTTTCGGTTGGCTCGGTTGAGCTGACGTTCTGACTTACGGTAGAACTGAGGAGACTCTTGTGTATTGCCTTTACTATCGGCAATGAAGAACTTGAGTCCTAAATCTAACCCAATCATCTTTTCGGTCAGTTCAGTGTCAACTCTAACTTTGACATCAATCGCAAATTGTGCGTAATATCCGTCAGCCCTACGGACTAATCGGACTCGTTTAATCTGCTTAATATCATAGTAATTAAGGTCATAGGTTCCCTTAAGCTTTAGAGTTCCTATGTTTTTACCATCTCGGAATGTTATAGCCTTCCGATTCGGTGAAAGCTTCCAGCCGCTAGTTTTATATTCAACTGAGCGACAACGCTTTTTGAATTTCGGAAAGCCTTTCTTTCCCTTAATCTTCTTCTTGCAATTGTCAAAGAACCGAGCAATTGCACTCCAAGTTCGTTCAGCCGCAGATTGTCGAGCCATTGAATTGAGTTCTTCAGCAAAGGGAAATTCTGCTGCTAGCACAGCGCAATATTTATTGAGGTCATATTGGCGCAAACTCTTGTTATCCATCCAATATTGCAAACATTTATTCTGGATGAACTGGGAAGTACGAATGGCCTCATCTATAGCCCGATACTGAGCTTCTTTTCCCTTGACTTTGAACTCGTAGATTATCATGGGTTCGACCTAATCACCACACTTCTTATGTTAATCTGTCCACATAAGGCTAGAGATTAAGTTATGTGTAGGCGACTGAAGTCGCACTCTTGCCTTCATCCACGGGCTAAAGCCCCGTGGTTTTCGGCTGCGACAATAATAAACCTCTAGTGCATTACGGCAAAAGTTTTTGACCACCTCGGCAGTAAGCTTCAGGGAGCTCTTGGTAGCTGGGGAAGCTGGGGAAGTATGAGGGATTTAAGTGGTCAGTTATTTCTGCCAAGCTGCACTAGGTCAATTTTTGTCTGTACGATTTTTCCAGATACCTTTTGCCACCAAAAAACAGTAGGGGCGTATCGCAATACACCCCTACTTTCTATGACGATCAGCAATACAAGTACAATGTCGATTAATGGGTTAGCTTTCCTGCACTCTGCTGTAACTCCAACCGTTTTAAACGAGCATCGATCGCACTGAATAATTCCTTTCGGGTATAGGGCTTGGTTAAATAATCATCAGCTCCTAGCTCCATTCCCAATCGCACATCATCTTTGGAAACTTTGGCAGTTAGGAAAATAAAGGGAGTGTTAGCGGTGGTTGGGTTAGAACGCAGGCCCGTCAGCACGTTATGCCCAGTTACTCCCGCCATCGTGACATCACAAATCACAACATCTGGCAGCTCCTTGAAGGCGAGTTCTAGTCCTTCTCTTCCCCCTGAAGAGACAATCACTTCATATTTATCTGAAAGCAGTTCTTCTAGGTTTTCTCTAATTTCTCTTTCGTCTTCAATCACTAAGATTTTTTTGGAACTCTGGCTCATAAATCAATCAACTTTTTAGTGGTTTCCCCGAAACTCTGAAATCCCTTTCACACCGAGTAGACTTTCTCCGCCATCTTTAGCTCAATAGTGACTCAGTTCTGTTCAAGGGCATCATCGATTAGCGGTCTTCTTCTAAGGTATGGGGTAATCACAGATTTTTCTACCGAGAAAACACGGAATTATGAACAGAGTTCCGGTGGTATAAGTATTTTTACGCAGGACTGTAGTGGGGATAAGGGTGCTACTAGACTATGGCTCAAAGACAGGAGCGGGTTCGATATCTTCAGGCAAGGGGAAGTCTATTACCAGATTTGCGATCGCAGCAATTCTAGCAAAGTTCTCCACAACACCATCTCGGTATTCTGGAGCGAGAGTAAAATCGATCAGTTGAGCTGTTTGTTCAACATATTGGTCAAAATTTAATGTTTCTTCAGTCATAAATAGATTACCCAGTTACAGGATAAGTGAGAGCAGCAATTACTTCTTGTGGGGTGGGCAGGAAAGCCCGCCCTATCCCAGTTAGAACAAGATGTAGGTTAGCTAAAAATCACCCAATCGGGTGAATCAACTGGAGGAAGCCAATTTACATGAATAATATTACCTCAAAAACTCGGAAAAAATTATTAGAAAAAACCGGAAAAATCTTGCTCATCGGTGTAGCTCTATCCTGTTGAACATAGAATTAAAAATCCCCCCTGTCATGCGAAAGTTAGTTTACTTATTCATTGGAATACTCGTACTCAGTACCACCACCGCTTGTGCGCCTCCACTAGAACCGCAACCTCTTCCCACCGAACAGCCAGAATCTAGACCAAGTCAGAAAACCGTCACTGACGAGTGGACGCAAAAACAAATCCCAGTCAAACTTTTTAGTCTACAGGGTTTTCCCTTTACCACTTATTTCCCAGAAAGTGATTTTATTGTTGACTCTGGAGCCTCTGACGAAGGTTTAGGCGTTTGGTTTTATTCTCAGGTCGGTGGTAAAAAAAATGAGTTAGCCTACGTTCACTTCTTCTTTCCGGCTAAACCAACAACACTAGAAGCGATGAAAAAAGAAGTAACTGGAAAGCGGGGTTTGATGGAAACTAATAAGTGGACAGTGAAGGGGCGTTCTCAAGATATTCCCTATCGCTGGGCAAAAGAACGAATTGATTTTGAACGCCCCTTAAATGCTCAAAACAACATCATGGGAACTGTATATATTGGTGAACATAATGGCAAAGCTTTTCGCGTCACTGAACATTTTACCGCCGATTATGGAGATGGATTTGCTCCTAGATCAAGCATCCTCTTAAAAGAGTTGCAACTTAAGGATTAAATAGGATGCAGTATGAAGGCTGAATGGTTCAAATTAGGTAGCAGATGCTCTCACTACTTGTAGCTTGGTAAAATTAGGATACTCTCAGTCCACTTAAGTGGACTTGAGCTATTAGCCAGGGAATTAATTCCCTGGCGGTTATGCTAGATGTTAAGATATCCGAATTATTGGCAATTTTCCTGTTTCATTTTTAAAATTTAATTTTATTATTCCGCTAAATCATCTCAAACTCTAACTGATGGCTTTTGATAAAATCGTGAGTGAAATGGTCAACAACATTCGTATCACTCAGTTCTAAATTATAGAAATCTACAAAATCATGCTCGAAGTATGGGCCAGCGTGCCAAGTCCCCACCTCTAACTTGATAAAACAATTTCCTGGGATACGAAACGCAGCAATATCCTCTAATACTGGTTCATCAACCTGATTATTAGGAGGCGCAACAGCAATTAACCAATCTTTCCCTTCCAGAGAACCTAAACACTGAGTGCATTGGACGTGGCGAGTAATTTTGTGAAACTTTCGACCCCTTTTGTCCAGCCGCATGATGTAAAACCGAGGAGTGCCATTTTGGAGATTTAACTGAGCATCCTCGGCATCATAATGCTTACCGTCTTTACTAGGGAAAATCACTTGACCGTAGCGCTGGAAGTTTTCTGGCGTCACCCATTCTGCCTGCAATTGCTGAACTGTTTTTGATGCACTCATTGGCTGCTCCCTTCTACTTGTTTTCCTATTCTCACTACTGCATATCGTAGCAATCAAAGTAGATGATGTTTTGAGTGCGATCGCTCAACGGTATTGTCAGTATTTTTCAGAGGAAGCAATGGGGTTGTAACAAAGTCTTTCTCTACAACTAGCCATCTTCGTTGTTTCCCAGTTTCCAGTACAGTGGCTGACTCTCCCCTGAGAGGGTCAGCACAGGGCTAACGCCTTAAATGAGTGAAATGATAAACAGCCACCGGACAACTGTCCAGTGGCTGTTTTATTGGGTGACCCTACCAAGTTGCCCTCTGTAAAAGATTCCTGTATTTGGGTTTGATTCTATGACCATTATTTTCTCTATCTCTCACCGACCCAATCAACTCGGTGGTTTTGATAACCATGCCTTGACCCTTCTTACTAATTTTGCCTATGAAGCGCTAACTCAGTATCAACCATCTAAAGTTATCTCAGATTTGACTTTGGGATGGAACATTGCACTTGCTCAAGTAGCTCTTGAGCTTCAAATTCCTTTGATTGTAGCTATTCCTTGTTGCAATCAATCTAATCCCTGGTCTGGCCCATTTCCCCAACTCTACTCATCTATCCTCAGTCGTGCTGATTTTATCGTTCAACAAAATATTCCTTGGAGCAAATCTGCTGTAACTCAGTTTACTTTCCGTGTTATTGACCATTGCGATCTCATCCTTGCCATTTGGAGTGATTCTATTGCCTCTTATTCTGAACCCATTCAGCGTGATTGCATTCACTATGCACACTCTGTAGGTAAACCCATTGTCTATCTCTGGGATGATTGGAACCGTTTTTGCCGACCCTAGCAGGTGACCATTAACTACAGTCTCAAATTACCTGCAATCCTTCTGGTGCTTGCTTTACTGCTTTATTTCTGCATCGAGAATACCCCTCACTTGTATATTTCTTTTGCTTTCGCCGCCACCTGAAAGACAAACTCCCTTCATCAACCTCATCAGTCTCTTCATCCTTGCCAATGAGGTCTTGCGGTTCCTCCTCCAACTCCCGCATATACTTTCTCAGTACACCCCCGATCGCAACAGCTCTGGTACTGTGTAACTGACGGGTTAGCTCCAGAAACCATTCCCGATCCGCTATTAAGTCTGGCTCCTTCACCTGATACTTGAGGATTTCTGGGATGATGACTTTAGGGTCATGATGTTTTGCGATCGCGCTGATATGAGTAATTGGCTGGTAATCAATCCGTAAGCATTGTTGCCACAGTGACACCCACTTAGCATGAGATAGGTAGCCATGACTGAAGTACGAAGGTTGCACCAGCGCCAAAATATGTAAGTGTGGATGAGCCGATATCCCATCTCGCCCTTTAGTCACCTCTACAGATTTTACCCACCCTTTTGCAGGCCATGCCTTCAACTCAGTCAAGCGCTTGAAGCCTTTGTTTATCCAATCTAACGTTTCCCTCAACTCCTCAATCTGGCAGTTCTTTACAGTTAACGTGATAAAAAGCCAGCGATACTTAGGATAGTCGGCAACGACATGAGGAATAATCTTGTAAGCTTTTGCCTTCCACATGAGACTCCGCCGCCACTGACAAACCGGACAATAACGCACCCGACAAAATCGTGCATTTGATAGTTTTAACTTAAGAAGACCTTCCGATGCCTCTGGGACTAATCGAAACTCTAACCACTCAGAACAGCTATTGACTCTTTGAGCATAACGATTGAAGCAACCCTCTCCCCCAACAGCATAATGCTTAGAAACAATATCTGCATTGGCTCGATGTTTATCCCAAATTTTGTCTTTTGGAGAGATGTCCGATAAACTCAATACATCTTTATTTGGTTGGCGTTTGTCTTTAGGCGATACCTTGGAAGCAATACAACGGCTATCTGAGGCTTTATCCGACACAAATCCCCCTGATGTGTTTAATTTGGCGTGATTTCCCCAAACTATCAGGAGGTTCTATGTTCATCCTTCAGTTGAAATACGGAATTTTGTATGGGATGTATGGGACAACACCGTGATTTCAACTAAACTATCTCAAAACTTAGTTGAGAAGGGTTATTGCTCGCGACTTTCCTTCACATAAGCCACACCCAGCGCAGCAGGAGGCGTAGACTTACCCGCCAACCCCACTAGCGCTAATAGAGCAATTACATAAGGCAACATGCTGAGAAACTGATAGGGAATATTGAGATTAAACGCCTGAATTCGCAGTTGCAGCGCTTCTGTTGCACCAAATAAAAAGCAAGCTAAGGTTGCACTCACCGGATGCCACCTGCCGAAAATCAAGGCAGCTAAAGCAATGAACCCTTTACCCGCACTCATCCCTTCTGTGAAGTATTTGACATGAACGAGGACGAGATAAGCTCCACCCAAACCCGATAGACAACCACTGACAATAACACTAAGGTATCGCACTAAGATAACTGATATCCCAGCAGTATCAGCCGCTCTAGGGTATTCCCCAACCGCTCTTATGGCTAAACCTACACTCGTGAAAAACAGGAGGTAGGTACTTAAAGGAACTAGGAGAAATAGCAAATAGACTAAGAAGTCTTGATTAAATAAAACAGGGCCAAGGATAGGAATCTGTTTGAGTATCGGAATGCCGATAGGCTCGAATCCCTGTAACTGTTGAGCACTGTTTGTTTCAAAAATGACTCTTGCCCCAAATGCCGTTAACCCTGCTGCAGCTAAGTTAATCGCTAAGCCAGAAACGAGCTGATCAACGCGCAAGGTAACGCATAGATAGGCATGGAGAAGTCCGACAAGTCCTCCTGCCATTAAAGCCGCTAAAGTACCAAGCCAAACGTTACCTGTAAAGAAGACAACTGCTGCACTAATAAATGCACCCGTGAGTAACATTCCTTCTAGTGCAATATTGAGGACACCTGAACGTTCTGAGAAAAGTCCACCTAAAGCAGCAAAAGCGAGGGGTACGGATAGGCGTAAACTGGCGACGAGGTAGTCTACGAAAAAGGTCATCGGAATTATGAATTATGAATTATGAATTATGAATTATGAATTATGAATTATTAACATATTTTTCTCCATATCTGCTCGTATTGCAGAAATACAACGACAATCGCTGTTAAGACAATCTACAAGTAAATGATTGGCTTGATAGTACTGTTTTAGTGCTTCAATTTGTGAGGAATTAAACTGCCAATTGTGACCAATCTGGCGATTTTCTACCAGCAGTGAACGATATTGTGATGCCCAATCCTGACCGTTTATTGTCCACCATTGAAGCAAGTAATCTCGACCTTCCGCAATATCAGGTAGTTGGTTTTTGAGTTGCTTAAATGATTGCCTAAACGATAAGAGTTTATCCCTATTTCCTAACTCCGACTCCTTTTCTAAAAGTCCCTCAAGGTCTAAAGCAAAACCCAACGACAAGATTTGTTTAATGTCAGGATTATGTGCCAAACTTTGCACTAGTAAGAAAGCACGCGCCAACTCTAAATCTAAGGCTAACTCCGGTGTCAGATCGCGAGCCAGGTTTTGATCTAGCGCTACTGCTAGTCCTAAATCGCGATCTAGAAACAAGGTAAAGTAGAAGGCACGTACTGCTGCTGGCTGGTAAGGGGCTTGCAGGGAGTGGCATTTTTGGCTGATACAAGTCAGAAATTTTTGCAATTTCCCATCTGCCCCCATCAAAGCATCAATTTGCTGCTTCATCAGTTGTAGCAGGGGTTCGGCATTCCTCAACAACCCAGCCGTTAGTAAGAAGATTTCTCGCCATTGGGGTTGGGTGATGTGAGTACTCAATCGTTGCAATGCCTCTAACAAAGTTCCAGCATCAGGACTGGCAACAATATACCTAGCCGTCAAATACTCTTGGAATGTTAGGTGAGAGAAGGAGTAAACGCCCAGTGCTCGTTCTACTAATAACCCATGTTGCGCCTCAATTGCCTTTAATACTGCCTCACTGTTTAGCCGCAGTGTTTCTGGATCGGAACTTGCCCCTGGTATGGTAGTCAAATAGTCAGCGATGAGTTGTTCGACTTCGCTTTGTTCAAAGAAGTAATTACTTCCCTCAAAGGTTGTCGCTGCAATATAACTGAGGAGTTTAATTTTGTGGGGGAGTGACAAACTCCGATAAACGTCATCTCTTTGAATACCCCTTGCTTCGTCCCAGCGTACTAGTAAAATATCTAATCCCGCCTCATACAGCTTGGAGCGTTTTTTAGGGAAATTGGCTTTAGCCTGAAAGACACTGGCCGTTAGGTTCAGCAGAATGGGGGTTTTTGCGAGTTCTCGAATCGGTTGGTTTTCTGGTAGTTTCAGCTTGTCAATAAACTGAGTGGCTAAATTTAATCCTTCTTCCTCGTCTCGCTTGAATGTTGCAGCAACAAACCATTTTTTGGCAAATGCTTCGATTTGAACTTGGTCAAAATCGGCAATTTCAATATAGGTGAATCCAGGAAATCGGTACTTTTGGGCAGCAAACCGACAGGTAATAATACACTGATTTTGGTAATAGGTTTGAGAAAATTGAGTAATTTGATTGAAGAGTGTATCGGTATATGCAGAGTGTACTTCATCTAACCCATCGAGTAGGAGTAATACTTTGCCATGTTTAAGCAATGTTTCCACATACTCTACACAGATGCCAAACTCACCTAATTTTCGGTAAATATAATTCAATAGGCTAAAATCATCCCCAATAGTGATGCCACTAGCTACGGTTTCCCCTGATAAGTCTCTCAACTGAACAAAAATGGGGATGCTTGGCAGTGGTAACTCGCCCCGAATGCACTGAAGTGCTATTTTTTGCAAAAAGGTGGTTTTACCTGCTCCTGGTTTACCCATTACCATCAGTTTGGGGTAAGTTGCGATCGCATTATTCGCTGATACCCCCTTCTGACTGGATTGGCTTAAGCCTAAGCGGTTAAACGTTGTAGCGTTTCCCGATTGCAAGTCAGACACATCTAGCCACTGTTGGCAGCTAAGTTGTTCGAGAATGTTGACATTGACATAAAGCTCCTCTAATGCCACATGTTGTGCGGTGTCGAGTAACCGCAGGGTGCCACATTGGGCGAGGATGGGGTGGAAAAGACGCGATCGCACCTGTTCAACTAATGCATCTATATTGGATACGATCGCTGGCTTTTCTACAACCAGTGTTTTCCTCTTCATGAGGGGTACCGTGTCTGAGTCAAAATCGGCAATCTCGTGCCAATCCAAATCCAGACACGTACACATATCGATAAAGATATGGCGCTCAATGGGTTGGCCTTTGAAAAACTTCCAAACCGACTGGCGCGTCTCTAATCCCACCTCCGCCGCGAAATACTCTTGCGTCCATCCTTTCCGCTGGAACGCCTGTTTCGCCTGCTCAATCCCGATAGTAGATGCTCGAAGCGATCGCTTTACCATTTGTCAAAAGTGTGTTGATTCGCTCGTCAATTTGGTATAGTAAATTACATTATTTTTGGCACTTACATTAACAACTATATCTAAATTCCTGTTTTACCCCTCTGTTTTGATTATTTATCCCTTAGGGACATAACTGGAACCTTTCCGATTTAGGAAAATTAGGCTCAAATCTCAGATTTTTTGGTAAATTCTAGGGAAAAACTAGGAACTCGATTGCGTGAGCAATAGAAGTCTACATCGTAATTTTAATTCGGTGTAGGAGATGTCACAAAAGGAAAATATTAGTGCAAAAATTAGAAAAAAATCCGTTGATACGGAGTTGCATTCAAAGAGATAACTTTCTCTCCCCCAGCTCCCCCAGCTCTTGCTATCTACTACGTTTGAACGCAACTTGGTATGAATTATGTGGGACACCATTTTCCAGCTCATCAGTGTGGCAACTACAGCTTTAATCGTTGGCTATCTTTGGGGAATCAGCAAAAAAGCCTCCCGTAAAGAGCCTGAGAACTTCTGCGTATATGAACTCAAGGAGTGCCACCGTGCAGAGGAGTCTTTGCGGGAAAGCCAGCGCAAGCTGAGTACCCTGATGAGCAACTTACCGGGCATGGTCTACCGATGCAAGAATGACTCGGACTGGACAATGGAATTTGTCAGTGAGGGATGCTATCAGTTGACGGGCTATTACCCCACGGACTTGATAGGGAATCGAACGGTTTCCTACGGGCAGCTGACGCATCCGGATGACCGCGACTTGGTATGGAGCGAGATACAAGCGGCTTTGCAAGAGCGTCGCCCCTTCCAGCTCACCTACCGCATCATCACCGCCGCACTTGAGGAAAAGTGGGTTTGGGAGCAGGGTTGTGGTGTTTTATCGAGTGAAGGGGACATAGTAGCGATCGAAGGATTCGTCACCGATATTACACCCAACAAGCGATCGGAGCAGTTTCTACGGGAGAGTCAAGAACGGTTTCGTTGCCTGTCAGAGGCGACATGGGAAGGAATTGTAATCCACGACAAGGGCATCATTTTAGATGTGAACCAAGCACTTGTCCGGATGAGTGGCTACGAAACAGGCGAACTGATGGATATGAATGGATTAAACCTTGTGGCCCCTGAATCGCGAGATTTGGTATGGAAGTATATTCACAGTGACTATCAAGAACCTTATGAAGCTATTGCTCGAAGAAAAGACGGTTCTCAATTTCCTATAGAACTTCAAGCTAAAATTATTCCCTACCAAGGACGCTTAGTGCGCGTAGCCGCGATTCGAGACATTACAGCACGCAAACAAATTGAAGAGGAACTGCGACAAGCCGGAGATCAGTTGCGAGCCGTTTTGGATGCCGTACCTGGAAGTATCAGTTGGGTCAGTTCCGACCTGAAATACTTAGGCGTTAATCGTTATTTAGCTCAAAGTTTTAAGCAGCCGCCAGAATTCTTTGTCGGTCAACCTATCGGCTTTCTCCAGCCCGGTTCGCAAGTCAGCGAGTTTTTGCGGCAATTTTTTGCTAGTCCGGAGTCACAAGCTTCGTTGGAATTGGATTGGGAAGTCAATGGCGCTCCCTTGCATTATTTAATTGTTTCCCAGAAGTACCTGCAAGGCGAAGCCGCTGTCTGTGTTGGATTTGATATTACCAGACGCAAGCAAGCCGAGGAAGAACTGCGCTACAGCGAAGCCTGTATTCGAGCGCTTTATGAGGTCACAGCCTCTCAAGACCTAAGTTTTGAGCAACGCCTCCAAAGATTGTTAGAACTCGGATGCGAGTGGTTCGACTTGGATATCGGGTTGTTGGGACGAATTTTAGGAAATCGTTACGAGTTAATTTCCGCCTTCTGGGCCTTGCCAAAAACACTTGCACCTCATACCGAGTTGCGTTCAAAGGGGGACAAGGGGGACAAGGGGGGCAAGGGAGACAAGGGAGACAAGGAAGACAAGGGAGACAAGGGGGGCAAGGAAGACAAGGAAGACAAGGGAGAGAAAGTAATAGGTACGAACGCAACTTCGTATTACGTCCCCAGTTCGCCAACCCCCCTACTTGCCAAAGGTGCTATTTTTGATTGGGAGCAGACGAATCATCAAGAAGTTTGGCAAGCTGCCGGATTAGTCCATCTCGAATCGGCCTTGGCGTCTCAGTTATGTGGCCATCCAGTGTACTCCGCAGCCCAGATGGAGGCTTATCTTCGCACCCCAGTGACCGTTTCTGGTAAGGTTTACGGCACTCTTGGCTTTTGGAGTTGCCGCAAGCGTAGCCAAAAAGGGAAAGCGGTGGAAAGGGAACTGTTAAAGCTTATGGCTCGGTGGATTGGGGGTGAGATTGAACGACAACAAGCCGCAGAAGCCCTACAGCAACAATTTAATCGCGCTTTGTTACTCAAACAAATTACTCAGGAGATTCGCCAAAGCTTAGACACCAACCAAATCCTCCAAACCACAGCCACCCAAGTAGGGCGGGCGTTTCGTGTCAATCGTTGTTTACTGTTTAGATATAATGCGAAACTCCCGTTACGTTTATCCTGTGTGGCTGAGTATTTAGCGCCTGGGTATTCATCATTATTAGATTTAGAGATTCCAGTAAAGGGCAATCCTTACCTAGAGCAAATACTGGCTCAAGATCGGGCAATACCCGTCACTGAGATTGATTTCCATCCCCTCTTGCCATTCTTTATACGATTTTTCCAGCGACTGGGTGTGCAATCGTTGTTAACGGTTCGCACGTCCTATCATGGAGAACCGAATGGCGTGATTAACATCCACCAGTGTGATACTACTCGTTACTGGAGGGAGGATGAAATTGAACTGCTCGAAGCTGTAGCCGATCAAGTAGGGATTGCCTTGGCCCAAGCTCGTCTCTTAGAGAAAGAAAAGCGACAGCGCCAGCAATTAGCCGAGCAAAATGTGGCATTAGAGCAGGCGAAACGGTCGGCGGAAGTGGCTAACCAGGCGAAGAGCGAATTTCTGGCGATGATGAGTCATGAAATCCGCACTCCGATGAACGGTATTATCGGCATGAATAATTTGCTGATAAAATCTTCTCTCACCCCTGAACAGCAAGACTATGCCCAGATGATCGGC
Source organism: Cyanobacteriota bacterium (assembly GCA_040756535.1). Taxonomy (GTDB): domain Bacteria; phylum Cyanobacteriota; class Cyanobacteriia; order Cyanobacteriales; family Coleofasciculaceae; genus JBFLZA01. The sequence goes on along the minus strand of JBFLZA010000050.1, from coordinate 680 downwards.
CTTAGCAGTGAGGCTTTACTGAGAATCATCAACGATATTTTAGATCTATCTAAAATCGAGTCAGGCAAGCTGGAGTGGGAAGAGCAACCTTTTGATCTGCTAGCTTGTGTAGAGGGGGCTGTTTCTCTGCTATCTCCGAAGGCAGCCGAAAAAGATTTAGAGTTGACGTACCAGGTTGCACCAGAAACTCCTTTTGTGGTTCTGGGAGATGTCACCCGATTGCAGCAAATTTTGATCAATCTCCTGAGTAATGCTATCAAATTCACGGATCGGGGGAAAGTGACAGTTTCAGTAACAGCTCATCTGTTGGGAGCTAGGGAAGGAGAACATACAGATACTCCAGACAAGGGACAGGGGGTTACTTCTGGAGCGTCTTGTGCTCAATTCCCAAGACTCTATGAAATTCATTTTGCGGTCAAAGATACCGGCATCGGAATTTCCCCAGAGCAAATGGATCGCCTGTTTAAGCCTTTTAGCCAGCTTGATGCCTCAACGAGTCGGCGCTATGGAGGAACAGGACTGGGTTTGGCAATTAGCAAGCGATTGTGTGAACTGATGGCAGGCCGGATGTGGGTTGAAAGTAGGGGAGCCTGTGCTGGAAATCCTGCTCCCAAGTGGGAACTGGGGATGGGGAGCTGGGGAGCTGAGGAGATGGGGAGATGGGGAGCTGGGGAGCTGGG
>JBFLZA010000049.1:0-21959 GCA_040756535.1 Cyanobacteriota bacterium | reverse complement strand
CATTCAGAAATCTTTATTCAGAATTCTGTATTCTTACTTCTGTCTTCTGCCTTCTGCCTTCTGCCTTCTGCCTTCTGCCTTCTGTCTTCTGTCTTCTGCCTTCTGTCTTCTGTCTTCTGTCTTCTGTCTTCTGCCTTCTGTCTTCTGTCTTCTGCCTTCTGCCTTCTGCCCTCTGCCTTGCCTTAACGACAAATATTAATGCCCACCTACTTATGCAGCATTCGGTTGAGGTACTGCAAAACCAAGATACCGAGGCTGATGCTGACAGCAGCTACTAGCCAAAAGTTATGGGCAATGTGGCTCGATTGATCTAATGCCCACCCTCCCAGAGGGGGGCCAATAAAGTAACCAATTGCCCAACATTGGGAATTAATTGATAAGTAAATACCCCGAAGCGATTCAGGAGCTAAATCTACAACTAAGGCAGAAGCAGAGGGAGTGTAAGCAACCATTGCGATCGCTAAAATTCCCAATGCCAAAATCGCCCATAAAATCGGAAGGGTAGAGGCAACTCCTGTCACCCAAATCAGCACAAATCCAGTCCCAAACAGCAGCATCGAAAACATCAGCGCATGAGGACGGGTAAAACGATTGAGAGCACGAGCAACAGGTAACTGACACAACGCGGCAAAGACAATATGCCAGCTAAACAAAGCACTGATAATTTTGGGTGAGAATCCCTTGCCGGATGAGCTGCCTGAGATGAAATTCGTGAAATATAAGGGTATCGTGCTTTGGATCTGAGCCAGATAAGTGGTAAACAGGATATTGACGAGAACATACACCATTAATTGGCGATCGCTAAACGCCTCAACCCAACCTCGACCCATTTCTGGGGAATGATGCGCTTCAAATTTGCGAGTTTCTGCGATCGCAGCATACACAACCGCGAAGAAAACGATAAAGGAAATGCCATCGATCACAAATAAAGCGCGATAATTTCCCGTTGTTCCAATCAACGCTCCTCCAAATATCACCCCCAACCCCAAACCAAGACTATCTGCCAAACGGGTGATGGCAAAAGCTTCATTGCGTTCCTCAATTGTCGTCAAATCAGCTACTGCTGCTTCTGTCGCTGGCCAGTAAAGACCAATCCCCAAACCCATCAGCAGATTACCGACAATAAAGGTAGGGAAGTTGTAGGTAAGTGCCAACACAACATCCGCCAATGCAGAAACTGCCGCAGAAAGCAATAGGGTGCGCCTACGTCCCCAGAATTGAGAGTCAGCAAAAGCCCCTCCTAAGAAACGACCAACTACCCCAGAAATAGAGCCACTGCCCAAACCCAGTCCTACCGCCGTTGCCGATAAACCCACTTGATTGACGAAAAATATCGGGGCATAGAATAGGGTAAAACCTGTACCAACTTGGGACAGCAATCGACCCATCGCCAGAATCCAGACTTGGTGATTCAGTTGCGGTAGCCAAGAGATCAGCTTTTGCTTGGGCATTGAGATATGCTGGAAAAATTCAGAACTTTCTTAGGATATAGGGAATTTTTATTCTCTTGTCTTTGACACTCACTTGGTCGTTCTTAGACATACAGCAGAATTTAGAATTCAGGAGTCAGGAGTCAGAATTCAGGAGTCGGGAGTCAGGAGGAGAAAAGGCTTTATATCTAGCGAAGAACACTCAGTTGTGTACCTCCAGAAAGTTGAAAACTACTGTAAATTGCACTTTTGGCTTAGAAACAATTGGAGAGATGAGGAGGATAAGGAAGATAGACGAGATTGGGGAGCAACATCTTCATGATTTTTTTAGCCTGCCCCATCTGGCATCTGAGTAAGAACTATAAAATGACTGAAATCTCTGGGGATTTAAATTTTAACGTTTAAAACAATGATGAAACTTGCGATCGCTCAACTCAATCCTACAATTGGTGACCTGACGGGTAACGCCCAACAAATTCTAGATTGTGCTAGACAGGCAGCAGATCAAGGTGTTCACCTCTTATTGACACCGGAACTATCGCTATGTGGATATCCCCCCAGAGACTTGCTCCTGAATCCGACTTTTGTGGATTCCATGGCGATGACACTGCACCAGCTAGCAGAAGAATTGCCCCCCTCTTTAGCCGTTTTAGTGGGAACAGTGGAACCGAACCCTGAAGTTCACGTTGCAGGCGGCAAGCCTTTATTCAACAGTATTGCCTTACTGCAACAGAGCAAAGTGCAGGAGATTTTCCACAAGCGACTCTTACCCACTTACGATGTCTTCGATGAAAATCGCTACTTTGAACCAGGGCTTCAGAGTAATAGGTTTACCCTCAATTTGGAGGAGTCAGGTACTCCAAATCAGAATCCAAAATCCACAATCCAGGTGGGTGTCACCATCTGCGAAGACTTGTGGAACGATGAAGAGTTTTGGGGCAAACGCAACTATGCAGTGAATCCCATCGCAGACTTAGCCAAACAAGATGTAGATATCATTATTAATCTTTCAGCATCTCCCTACAGAGCGAATAAGCAGCAATTGCGAGAGGCGATGTTGCGGCATAGCGCTACCCGTTACCAAAAGCCCATTATTTACGCTAATCAAGTGGGGGGCAATGATGACCTATTGTTTGATGGCAGTAGTGTTGCCTTCAGCCGTGCTGGAGAGATGGTATGCCGCGCTTGTGCTTTCGAGACTGATTTGGTAATTTTGGAATTTGATCAACAAGCGCGAGACTTACTACCAACAACAATTGCACCAGCACCTGCTAGCCTTGACGAGGAAATTTGGTCAGCGCTAGTCATGGGGGTGCGCGACTATACCCGCAAGTGTGGTTTTACCAAAGTAGTATTGGGTTTGAGTGGAGGGATTGATTCAGCACTAGTTGCTGCGATCGCAACTGAAGCCTTAGGTGCACAGAATGTGATGGGTGTCCTCATGCCCTCACCTTACAGTTCTGACCACTCGGTTAAAGATGCTCTTGCTCTGGCTGAAAACTTGGGTATTAAAACTCAGATTCTGCCCATTGGAGACTTAATGCAGGGCTACGACAAAACCCTAGAACCGATATTTACTGGAACACAGTTCGGTCTTGCCGAGGAGAATATCCAAGCACGGATTCGGGGAAACTTGTTGATGGCAGTCTCGAATAAATTTGGCTATCTCCTCGTCTCCACCGGCAACAAGTCAGAGATGGCAGTAGGGTATTGCACTCTCTATGGTGATATGAACGGTGGACTTGCTGTGATTGCAGACGTTCCCAAAACTCGCGTCTACTCTCTATGTAAGTGGCTTAACTCCGAAGGATTGACAAAAACTCGCCTCGATTCCCAATCCCCAATACCTGTCAACATTCTCAGCAAACCCCCCAGTGCAGAACTCAAACCCGGTCAAATTGACCAAGATTCCCTGCCGCCCTATGACATTTTGGATGATATTTTGCAGCGATGGCTCGAACAACATCAGTCACCCGCTCAAATTGTTGCAGCCGGCCACCAGTCTGCTGTGGTAGAAAAAGTTATACGAATGGTAGCCCGTGCGGAATTTAAGCGCCGGCAAGCTCCTCCCGGATTGAAAATCACCGATCGCGCCTTTGGCACCGGTTGGAGGATGCCAATTGCTAGTCGGTGGCTAACCTCAACTTGAATGCATATTAGCTTAATGCCATACCCAAATCGGAAAATGCGTTAGCTCTCGCGTTAGCGCAATTCGGTAGCGACTGTGCGTAGCGTCGGCGTGACGCTAGTGATTTTTGGACAACCCTTTATTCCTCCAACTGATGCACATCTAACCAAGTCACTAAATCCGTTACTGCCTCAAAATCCAATAGCGCCTCGCTCAACTCCTCCAACTGAGGAATAGGTAATCCCCGAATTCGTTCTTGTAAGTGTGAGTCAACCTCTCCAAAGCGACGGTTTAGCAGACGCAAAATTAATGTCGCCTCTCCTTGTTGTAAACCTTGTTGCAGGCCTTGCTCCAGTCCTTGCTCCAGTCCTTGCTCCAGTCCTTGTTGCAGACCTTGTTGCAAGCCTCTTTGAAGAATATCTTGATAAACTACTGATTCACGCATCACTTCCTCCCGGAATAGTTGGCGAATGAAATTGATGTCAAACCGCAAACCCGCTAGTACTTCTGCACAAGCAGTAATATTCCCTTTCTGACGTGGTTCTTCGATTCTATCGAGCTGAGTAGCGACTTGCTGTAGCAGGGCATTAGGAGCATCACTCCTTGCCAAAGTGGCGAAGGGTAATAGTGCTGGATTGGCTAGAAGTGGCGCTGGGTCTTGCTCCCACAGACGAATGACTCGATAGTGATGTCTGGTATTGGTATCTACAAACTCCTGAGTAAATACGGTGTCTACAGTAGTAGGTTTCAGAAAAATCACAACCTGCTCAACAGCACACCAATACTGCCGCTTGAGTCTCACCCAATAATCTAGCATTCGGAAAGGCAGTGGAGGAGTGGATGCAGGTAGGGTTTGAAATTCTAAATGTAGGATTTGGTGGCGCGTTTGCAACAGTGTCAGGGAATCAGCACGAATCGGTTCTACACTCAATTCAGTTTTGAGAACTTGAATATCTGTAATTTCCCGTCCCAGAAGCCAACAGGCAAACTCGGCAGGGTATTCTTCAGCCAGATATTTGCAGATATTGTCGTATGCCAAAGGGAATTATCCAAAGCTACTTGGGATACTCTACTCGGTCAAAGTGACCTCATGTGGGCGCTGCATACTTTGTGGTTTATTGCAATAGCATGGTGCTAGGTTTTAGGTTTTAACATTTGGTCTGACTTTTGCTCTAAACGCTACTATTCAGAAGGGTCACTGGTTTGATTTCAGTTGTGTGCATTATTCCAAAATCATGAATTTTCTCATCGGGTGTGCCGTTTGGGCTTATAAAGGTTGGGTTGGTGAACTTTATCCCAAAGGAACTAAAACAGCAGATTTTCTACCCCTCTACACTCAGCGCTTTACCACTGTTGAAGGCAATACCACATTTTACGCCGTGCCCGATCGCGAAACTGTAATCCATTGGGCGTCACAGATGCCACCCGGTTTTGAACTGTGCCCAAAGTTGCCTCGCCAGCTTACTCACAACGGTTTGTTAGAACCTTCCATTGCTGGTGCTTTAGAGTTTCTGAACTTGATGCAGGGGTTGGGTGAACACCTCGGCCCCATTTTTGCCCAACTACCTCCCAATTACACACCCGCTTCTCTAAAAGATCTTGCCGCCTTTCTCAAAGCATGGCCGCGCAGTGAAGCACCCCTAGCTGTTGAAGTGCGCCATCCTGACTGGTTCACCGAACCTCACGCGAGTCATTTCAATGAACTCCTGCAAGAATTGGGAGTTGGACGGGTACTGTTGGACACTCGACCCGCTTACAAGGGTTCAGCTACCTACGAACAGCAACCTGTAGACCCACGAAAACCCAAGCTACCCGTGCATCCTGTTGTCACTGCACCGTTTACCTTGGTGCGCTTTATCAGCCATCCTGACCAAAATGTGAATCAGCCGTTTATGGAAGAATGGGTGAGTTGGGTTGAGCAATGGTTGCGAACGGGTAAGCGCATCTATTTTTATATGCATTGTCCGCTTGAGAAGTATTCTCCTGGAAATGCCCGTCATTTTCAGCAGTTGTTGGAACAAAGAGGTGTCCCCGTGCCACCAATGCCTTGGAATAACGTTGAACAGCCGCCGATTCAGTTATCTTTGTTTTAGTGCAAAGTGCGAATTTAGGCGATCGCTTTTGAAAGTTCCTGCCAGCGATCGCTCCACAATTGTTGTAGAGTTTGCATTATCTCTGGCAAATCATTAAATTCCTGGCTTTGCCGTTGCAGTTCCGGGGCTAAGCGCTTAAGTCCGGTACAATCTTGGCAACATTGCAATATTCGCTGCCAAGCGGAATACCATTCCACACCCGCTTGTTGATGAGCAAGAATCGGTTTGAGGCGTTCTTCTTGTTCCCTCAACTGTTGCGCTTGTTGCGCCCAAGCGTCGCGCCAAGGTTGCACCGCTTCAGGCATCTCGTGTTCCTCGTACCAGTCGCGTTCTGTGCGTAAAATTTCGCCTAACTGCTCGAGCTTGGGACGGGAGGTGCAGCGTTTAATCGCAGCAAGCCCTTGTTCAATCCAGAGGGGTAAGTTGCGATAACTGATGAATTTAGCACGAGATTCTACGAGTTTGACCCAAATTTGATGTTTCCAGCACTCTAAGCGATCGATTTGGTTCAGGGGAATTTTGAGAAAGGCGGCGACTTGCTGCCGTACTTGGTCAAGGGATAATTTTTCAGGGTCAATGACCCCACCCGTAATTAAATTCTGGGACATGAGGGTAGATCACTCCTATTTCAGGTGTAGCGTTTGCTCGATATAGGATGGCTGATTGAGAATTTCTGGGTTATCCAGACTTTTTCGCCTGAAAACCTCCAAAATGCCCAATAGAACGTCCCAAAATCGAACGCCCCAAAATCTAAGCCACCCCGCCAAATTTGTCATAAGAAGTCGGGGTGGCCAGAGGAGTGTTACCATTCTTCTAGCTTCCAGACTGGTACTACAGTTTGGGGGTTAGCCGCTCTTAGCTGGTATCAACAGCTTTGAGTGGCGCAAAGATTTTTAGGTTTTTATATTCACTAGGATTACCTTAGCAGATTGAGCGATTTCTGCTCAAGGGGTCAAGTTTTTGTTACAAATTTTTATAATTCTCTGCTCGACTCTACTACCTAATTCTTCAGCTTTACCTGAACTCTTAACCTATTAGTACCAACGCTGGCTTCTGAAGAAATACACATTTTTTGTTTTTCAGTAAAAAAAATAAGCCGTATTTACACGTTTGTTAGAAAGAATACTTCTATTTATTGTTATTTGTAGGGTGGGCATTGCCACTAAATGTGTTTTCCTCATCAAGCAACTAATGTAAGCAATGCCCACCCTTCTTTTTTTATGTAAATCAACACCTACCTAACTCTTATTTCATGCCCGAATATCGTCGATTTTACGTACCAGGTGGAACCTTCTTTCTAACCTTGGTAACTTACCACCGCATACCTCTATTTTCTGAATCAGAAAACATCTCCCGATTACGTTCAGCAATTGCTAAAACCCGTAGAGAGAGACCGTTTGAAATCACTGGAGCAGTCGTTCTACCTGATCATATCCATTTCCTTTGGACTCTACCGCCAGGTGATTCTGATTATTCTCAATGAGTTTCTCGATTGAAAATTCTGTTTACGCGATCGCTCAGGGGGAGAAGAACATTACCTCAAAACGTTTCAGCCTCTCGCCGTAAACATCGAGAGAGTAATGTGTGGCAGCGTCGGTTTTGGGAACACACCATTAGAGATGAAGCAGATTTAGAAAAGCATTTAGATTATATTCACTACAATCCGGTGAAGCATGGATTGGTGTCTTGTCCGCATTTGTGGGAGTATTCTAGTTTCAGGAAATGGGTAGAAAGAGATGGATATAGTAGTGATTGGGGTTGTTCTTGTGGTGGGAGGCAACCACAATTACCCGATTTTTCTGGGATTGAACGAAGGGTTGGTGAGTGAGCAATAAGAGTGGGTGGGCATTGCAAAGTTGAGTTTTCGTGAATGTTCTCAGCATATTTTAGGCAATGCCCACCCGACAATTTTTGAGATGAGAATGGGTGGGCATTGTAGATTTTAGGATGGTAAAAGTTTCAGGACTTTATAAGGTAATGCCCACCCGACAAACTATCTCTTAGGAGGAGCGACTTGAGGAAGTACAGAGAGATCGGAGTCTGGAGTTCGCGTGGGTACACCCAAATACTTCCTTGCGTGTTCTTCTGCTAACCTGCGGTCATGCTCACTACCGAACTGATTCTCATCGAGCAAATATTGGCTACGTGCCGCTTGATCTCGGCTGGGTGGAGAGCCATTTTTCCACCTATATCTAAAGCTCATAATTTTAAACCCAGTTAAAAAACAATGTTATTTTTCTAGGTTTCATAGTAGGTTGTAAGAACAAGGGGCGTTTATATAATTAGACATATTCAACCGATTCGATAGGAATAGTTGAAGCGATCGCCTACGCGCTACATCCAAAATCACTCGCCATGTAGCCGTCTGTAAGCAATCAACCGATCGCATTGCTCAATTCGCTTGATAGGCTGGGATAAGTAAGGGTATAGGGTAGAGTCAGCGCAAATGTCCCAGAAGTTCGTACAAGGCGAAACCATTGTCGCGATCGCAACGGCCGTTGTCCCACAGCAGGGAAGTGTGGGGATTGTGCGGATGTCGGGTAAGGACGCGATCGCGATCGCTCGTACCCTATTCCACGCACCAGGGCGTCAGGTTTGGGAAAGTCACCGCATTCTCTACGGTTACGTGCGTCATCCCCAAACTCAACAACTCGTGGATGAAGCGCTGTTACTGATGATGCAATCCCCCCGTTCCTACACTCGCGAAGATGTGGTGGAGTTTCACTGTCACGGTGGCATTATGCCAGTACAGCAGGTATTGCAGTTGTGCATTGAACAGGGAGCGAGGTTAGCGCAACCGGGAGAATTTACCTTACGAGCGTTTTTAAATGGACGCTTGGATTTAACCCAGGCAGAAAGTATTGCAGATTTAGTAGGTTCCCGTTCACCCCAAGCGGCCCAAACTGCCCTTGCGGGGTTGCAAGGAAAACTCGCTACACCCATTCGTCAATTACGTGTCACTTGTTTGGATATCTTGGCAGAAATTGAAGCCCGGATTGATTTTGAGGAAGATTTACCGCCCCTTGATGAAGACATTGTTGCTGCCCAGATTGACCAAGTATTAGCAGAGGTAACCCGGATTTTGGCAACGGCCGATCGGGGAGAATTGCTGCGTAGTGGTTTAAAAGTAGCGATTGTCGGGCGTCCGAATGTGGGGAAATCGAGTTTATTGAATGCCTGGAGTCGGAGCGATCGCGCCATTGTTACTAATTTACCCGGCACCACCCGTGATGTGGTTGAATCTCAGTTAGTCGTGGGGGGTATACCCGTGCAGGTGCTAGATACGGCGGGAATTCGGGAAACGGTGGATCAAGTGGAGAAAATTGGCGTTGAGCGATCGCGTCGTGCTGCACAAGATGCTGACTTAGTATTGCTCATGATTGACGCCTCCGTCGGTTGGACAGCAGACGATCAAGAAATTTACGAACAGGTACACCATCGCCCCGTAATTTTGGTGATTAACAAAACTGACCTTACCCCTGCGGAAACTTTATCCTCTCCTAATCGTATTCAGCGTGTAGTTAAAACGGCTGCTGCCCATCATCAAGGTATTGACGACTTAGAAACAGCTATTCTTCAGGCAGTTCACACCGACAACCTTACAGCCGCTAACCTGGATTTAGCGATTAATCAACGACAAGCGGCGGCTTTAACCAGGGCGAAAGTTTCATTGGAGCAAGTGCAGGAAACGATTACTCAGCAGTTACCTTTAGATTTTTGGTCAATTGATTTGCGGGGTGCGATTCAAGCTTTAGGAGAAATTACGGGAGAGGGAATTACTGAATCAGTACTAGACCGGATTTTCAGTCGGTTTTGCATTGGGAAGTAGGAGTGATATCGAATCTATTAGTATGGGAAGATTATTTTTTTAACGCAGAGGGTCACAGAGGTTTTCGCAAAGGGACGCAGAGTTTTTGTTTTATTTTATCTGTGTTTATCTGTGTCCATGTGTGGTTAATTATTCTTACGAATCATTGAGGACTGCTATGCCAAGAGCTATCATCATCGATTGCAACTTTTAAACCAGCTCCAAATCATGAATGGTTAAACCGTTACTGACATGAATGGTTTGTAATCCCGTTGTCTTTGCGCCTTCGATATAGTCGGCAGTGTCATCAATAAACAGTGTGCGGGATGGGTTGAGATTGTGTTCATCTATGATTCGTTGGAAAATACTGGGATTCGGTTTGCGATCGCTCATCAGATACGAAAAATAGGCTTGCTTGAATAGCGCAGAAAGATTCTCGAATTCCTGTCCATAACTTTTGGCAAAAATGGATTCGATTTGGATTCCATGAATCTCATTGGTGTTCGAGAGAAGAAAAATGGGCTTTTGAGTTCTCAAGTTTTTAAGGAGTTCCACCCGCTCTTTGGGAATACCAAGCAACATAGCATTCCAGGCATCATCAATCTCTTGATCTGAGCAGTTCACATTGAGTAGCGATCGAATGCCATCTCTAAATTCTGATGAGGAGATTCTGCCCATTTCATACTCATCGAATAGGGAAGATTGGAAGAATTTGCCAATGAGTTGACTGCTATCGAGTTCACTCAGCTTGCTAAAGGCTTCAATGGTGTTGGCATGGCACAGGTTGAAAATGACGCCGCCGAGGTCAAAGATAATGCTGTCGATACTGTTCATTCTGAGATGAGAACGGACTTAACTCTCGATCAATAAAAAAAGCGACTGAGAATATTCAGACGCTTGCCATTTTTGAACTTAAATAATGTAAAGCCTAAATTTAACCACTTAGTGCTTCAGCACCGCCGACGACCTCTAAAATTTCTTGAGTGATAGACGCCTGACGCGCTTTGTTGTAAGACAGTGTCAGGTTGCTAATCAAGTCGCTAGCGTTCTCGCTGGCGTTGTTCATCGCTGTCATCCGGGCAGCGAGTTCGCTGGCAGCAGACTCTTGCAGTGCTCTCAACAACTGGTTGTTCAGATACAAAGGCAAGAGGGCATCGAGAATTTGCACGGGGTCTTGTTCAAAGATCATGTCGCGAGAAAAGAGAGTTTTGGGCGTCGCGACTTTCTCCCGTGTTACTTCAAAGCCACCACTACGAGTGGTTAGCCTGAAGATTTCATCATCTTGTGCTTCTAGTCCTTGTGCTGTCAATGGCAGCAGGGTTTGAACTACGGGACGAGAACTAATCAAGGAGACAAACTTGGTGTAGACTAGCTCAACCCGGTCTACGGATTCTGACAAGAACAGAGAGAGCAATTCGTCGGCAATCATTGATGCCTCAGATGCTGTAGGAATCTGTTCGAGTCCTGTGTATTTGGCACAGATCGGCTGGTTGCGGCGCTGGAAGTATTGAAGAGCTTTGCGTCCGACAATGATGAATTTGTAGTCCAGCTTTTCTTGCTGTAATTCCTTGGCGCGGTTTTCGGCACGGCGGATGACGTTGGTGTTGTAAGCACCACACAAACCCCGATCGCCGGATACAACCAGCAACCCTACAGTCCTGACTTCCCGTTGCTTGAGCAAGGGCAGATCAACATCTTCAAACTGCAAACGGTTCTGCAAACCGTAGAGAACCTGTGCTAAGCGATCGGCAAAAGGACGGGTAGCGGTTACCTGTTCTTGAGCACGACGCACTTTAGCCGCAGCCACGAGGCGCATTGCCTCAGTAATTTTCTTGGTATTTTTGACCGACTGAATGCGATCGCGAATTATTTTTAAATTGGCCATAGTCTTAGGGATTGAAGGTTGTTCGCGATAGTGTGACGCAAAGCGATAGCGAAGCTCTCTTCGACGTAAGGAGCGTCGGTACGAGTGTCACCGTTCCCCAAAGGGGTAGGTTAGAAAGTTGAAGGTTACTAGGAGTTTAGGGTCGGAAGGCTGAAGGTGGAAGGTTCAATCCATCCTTCTAACCTTCTACCTCCTAACCTGCTAACCTGTAACCCATTAAACGGATACCAAGAACGTCTGCTTGTATTCCGTAATCGCTTCCTTCAAAAGCTTTTCTGCTTCATCGGTGAGCGCCTTCTCACGCTGAACAATCTCACCATACTGCGCCTTGCTGGTCTTCAAGTACTCCCGCATTCCCTTGGTGAAGCTGCTAACCTTGTCCGCGGGGATATCATCCAGATAGCCATTGATGCCAGCGTAGACCAGTGCCACTTGCTCGTAAACGGCTAGCGGTGAGTACTGGGGTTGCTTCAAAATTTCCCGCAAACGTTGACCGCGTGCTAACTGGGCTTGTGTTGCTGCATCCAAATCTGAAGCAAACTGAGAAAACGCTTGCAAATCATCAAACTGTGCCAGTTCTAGCTTCAACTTACCGGCAACTTTTTTCATTGCCTTGGTTTGTGCCGCAGAACCCACCCGTGATACGGAGATACCAGGGTTAATGGCAGGACGTAGACCGGAGTTGAACAAGTCAGCCGAAAGGAAGATTTGACCGTCGGTAATCGAAATTACGTTGGTGGGAATGTAGGCGGAAACGTCACCCGCTTGGGTTTCGATAATCGGCAGGGCGGTCATGCTGCCTGCACCCAAGTCATCACTCAGCTTCGCTGCCCGTTCCAGCAAACGAGAGTGGAGGTAGAATACGTCTCCAGGATAAGCTTCACGTCCGGGTGGACGGCGCAGCAGCAGCGACATCTGGCGATACGCTTGGGCTTGCTTGGAGAGGTCATCGTAGATGATCAGTGTGGCTTTGCCCTTGTACATGAAGTATTCAGCAAGCGTCGCCCCTGTGTAAGGAGCGAGGTACTGAAGGGTTGCCGGGTCGTTTGCATTAGCAGCAACCACAATCGTGTAGTCCATTGCGCCCCGTTCCTGAAGCTCACCAACCACCTGAGCGACGGTAGAAGCTTTCTGACCAATGGCAACGTAAACGCAGACGACATCTCCCCCTTTCTGGTTGAGGATGGTGTCAACGGCAATTGAAGTTTTTCCGGTTTGCCGGTCACCGATAATCAGCTCCCGTTGTCCCCGTCCAACTGGAATCATCGCGTCAATAGCGGTGATACCCGTCTGCATGGGTTCGTGAACTGAACGCCGAGCCACAATGCCTGGGGCTGAGGATTCGATCAGGCGCGATTCGGTGGTGTTGATGTCTCCCTTACCATCAAGGGGACGTGCCAGGGCATCCACGACACGACCAATCATCGCGTCTCCGACAGGTACCTGGGCAATCTTTCCGGTAGCGGTAACCGAGCTACCCTCTTGGATGCCACGACCATTCCCCATCAACACGGCACCGACATTATCCGCTTCTAAGTTCAGAGCAATGCCGACCTCGCCATCTTCAAACTCTAATAGCTCTCCCGCCATGCACTTTTCCAAGCCATAGATCCGGGCAACGCCATCACCGACTTGCAGAACAGTACCAACGTTGGAAACTTTGACCTCTTGGTCGTATTGTTCGATTTGCTGCCGAATAATGTTGCTAATTTCGTCGGGTCTAATGCTGATCATGATTAGCTGTTCTTGTTCAAAAGTTGAAGGTTATAAAGACGAGTTGAAGGTTGGAAGGTTGTTAGCGCAGTGGGGCTTAGCCCTGGTTAAAACGTTTAACTTTAAACTTGCCAACTTCCTCTCACATTCAGCGGATTGCTATGTTGCACTACTCAGGCGCAGACCGATGCGACGGAGTTGACCTCGCAAGCTGGCATCAATAAATTGAGAGCCGACTTTGATGATTACACCACCAATGAGATCAGGGTCAATTTTTGACTCTAGGTCTACTTGATGTGCTCCAGTCATCGCCACAACTTTGTCGCGAACCGCTTGCTGTTGAGCCTCCGACAGCTCTACTGCTGATGTTACTTCAGCCAGAACCGTTTGTTTCAATTGTCGCAGTCTTGCTTGGAACTGCTTGCAGATTCCTTCCAAAAACAGGATGCGTCGCCTATCAACCAAGAGGTTCAAGAAATTCCTCATGAAAGGTTGAATTTGCTCACCCATAACTCGTTGCAGCACCGCTTTCTTGTCTTCGGCGTTCACGATGGGATTGCCTAAAAACTGCTGTAACTCTGGTGATTCTTTCAGCAGATTCAGAATGCCAGCAACGTCTTCCCCAATTTGATCGACGAGGTTATTTGCCTGAGCCACAGACATCAAGGCTTCTGCGTAAGGCTCTAGCACCTGTGCACTCAATAGACTTCCTTTCATGATCCACCTCCCACTAAAGCGATGCTGCGGTCAATTAAGTGTTGTTGAGCGTGTTCATCTAAGCGATCTTTAAGCTGCGACTCAACTCGCTGCATCGCCAAAGCTGCCACTCGCTGGCGTAGTTCTGCCATCGCTTTTTCTTGGGCAGAGTTCAAATCCTGAACAGCAGATTGTTTCATGCGTTCAACATCTTTAGCCGCTGATTCTAAAACCGCCGCTCTTGCCGCTTGTGCGTTTTCTTCGGCTGCTGCTCGAATTCGTTCTGCTTCTGCTTGAGCTTGCGCCAATTTTCGTTGAGCATCTGCTAATGCAGCGGCTGCATCTTTTTGGCGTTTTTCTGCATCTCGAATCGCTTCTTCAATTTTTGAGCGTCTTTCTGATAGGGTATTACCTAAAAATTTACGCCCAAAGAAAAATAACACCCCAATGATAATCACGAGGTTAATCAGGTTGGTTTCTAAAATGTCTGTGTTTAGACCGAAACCACCTTCCGAATGACCTTTCGCCGCCGCTTCTGCTGCTGCGGTAGCCAGGAGTGAGAAAGTACTCATAATAGCCATATACAACTGCGAAGACTGAGTATTGCTAATACTGTGACTGGTGTACCCAGCCAACCAATAGGACGCCGCAAAATAAATTGCAATTCACGGGTTGACTCTTGAGAAAGCTGAGTTATCCTATTCCACTAGAACGAGTCACTCCAAAGAGGGAGTTATCCGGCACAGAATAGGTGTAATGTCTAGCACTCAAAAACGTAATGGCGTACCGCCGCTCGGTAAGCGTATTAGAATGTTAGCGTTTTATCCAACGGTTCAAGGAGCGCGTAGCAAGTCAGTAGAGCAGCGAGCCGTAGCGTCGCTGATTTTAGCCATTACCGAAGTAACCATCTGGCAGTTGCTTGATTTTTTTCTTTCCTCAAGCCTTGCTTGCTCTCGCTCGCCAGCCACTCTCACACCGCAATACCCGCCCCTAGTTACCTGCCAACGGGGTTAGACGCCTAACGTCAGGCAACGCTTGCTTTATCGGTTTACCAGTTCTGCTCCTAAAAGCTTCTCTAGAATCTGACGCGACAGAGCATCCACTTGTTGTTCCAGCGTAGCAAGCGCCTCAGCTTTTTGCTGTTCAATCTCCTGCATCGCCTGCTCTCGTTGAGCTTGAGCTTCAGCTTGAGCTTGAGCCATTTTTTGGGCCGCTATTTTCTGGGCATCCTCTTGCGCCGCTGCGATCGTTGATTGAGACTTCCGGCGAGTTTCTGCTAGTTCCTGATCATACTGTTGAGCCAATTTCTCGGTTTTGACTAAACGTTCACGAGCTTCTAGCAAATTCTTGCGGATATAGTCATCCCGGTCGTCAATTGCCTTGCTCAAGGGTTTGTAGAACACGGCATTTAACACCACCACCAAGAGGAGAAATTGCAGCGCCATTAAAGGTAGGGTGGCATCAAAATCAAATAAGCCCCCTTCCTTGGCAGCCGTTTCAGCTGTTTCGACAGCCAGTAGAATTGTCCAATGTGTCATCATTATCTTCAGATCCCACAGCTTAAAAAAGGTCAGCTCCTCAATTGGGATGGGGATACCTTTATTACAGGTTGTCGAAAACTATCGCAGCACTCAGACTGATAAATTGCGATCGCCTGAGTGCTGAGATCAAGTTTTACGCGAAGGGGTTGGCAAACAGAAGAACGAGGGCAACCACCAGACCGTAAATGGTTAGCGCTTCCATGAACGCCAAGGAGAGCAACAGCGTACCGCGAATTTTACCTTCTGCTTCTGGCTGACGGGCAATACCTTCTACAGCTTGACCCGCAGCATTTCCTTGACCGATACCAGGGCCAATAGCAGCAAGACCAACAGCAAGAGCAGCAGCGATTACAGAAGCAGCAGCAATCAATGGATTCATGGTATTTTTCCTTAAACTAAACTCAACAACTAAACAACAGACTCTCACCTTTAAAAAGCCGCTCTCAAGAGCGGACTTATGATAGTGGTGAAGAGAGCTTGCCCACAGACATCCTAGTCAAGTTTTCCACTGCACTAGTGATGCTCCTCTAACGCCTCTCCGATGTAGGCAGCCGCTAGAGTGGCAAAGATTAATGCTTGGATGGCGCTCGTGAATAAACCTAAGGCCATCACGGGCAGAGGGACAAACAGGGGAACCAGAAGCACCAGCACTGCGACAACCAGTTCATCTGCTAGGATATTTCCGAACAGACGGAAGCTGAGCGAGAGAGGCTTGGTGAAGTCTTCCAAAACCCTAAAGGGTAGAAGAATTGGCGTAGGTTGGGCATAGCCCGCAAAGTATTTCACCACACCCTTCTTGCTAATCCCCGCGTAGAAGTAGGCGAGAGATGTTAGAAGTGCGAAGGCAACGGTTGTGTTAATGTCGCTTGTTGGAGCGGCTAACTCGCCTTCTGGCAGCTTAATCAGCCTCCAAGGAACAAGTGCACCAGACCAATTTGCCACAAAAATGAACAAAAAGAGAGTGCCTACAAAAGGTACCCAAGGACGGTACTCTTTCTCCCCTATCTGATTTTTCGCTAAATCGCGCAGAAATTCCAGGGCATACTCCATAAAATTCTGGATTCCCGTCGGAATTCTTTGGATATTTCGACTTGCTGCAACCGAAGCGATGATCAGAACGGCAATCACAAACCAAGAGGTAAGGAACACCTGCCCGTGTACTTTTAGATTGCCGATGTGCCAGTATAAATGCTGGCCAACTTCTAATTCAGCAAGGGGGAAAGAATTCAGAACGCTCAAACCATTTATCATGTCCATTCCAGAGATTTCCCCATACATCTGTGTCAAGAGTAAAACGTCAGGCTGACTAACAAGTTAACCTACTTAGAAGTAGGAAACAGGGTGCTTTGCAGCACATAGACGATAAGTGCGGCTTTGTAAGTCAGGAATCCTAAAAATATGGGCAAAATCTGCAATTTTTGCCAACGAGTGGCAATGATAAATAGCCCAATAAAAAGCGCGAACCGGGCAGGACTCGGACGGCTTTTTTGCTGGCCTAGCCGCTCAACGTCTTTAGCCAACATTCTCAAGTAAACCATACCTGTGCACGCCCCGATCAAATAATTCAAGGCAATGTCAAGGGAGTAAAAAATCCAGACACAGATAAAAACAAATCCCGTGATGGCAAGGGTAGCCAACAGCAACGTTTGCTTGAGTTGGTAGTACTCTTGCATTGAGGAATCCGTTTCGGGGGGCGGGGAACTTCCTTGCGGTAGTTCCTCCGTTGCAGGAGTGGGTTGAGGAGAGTCGTCTGACAAGTTCACGAGTAGCAGCAACAGCCAGTCTTTGAAAGTTGACTCGTTAACCACGAGTCATAGGTAATCATACCATGTGCCATTAACAATACTTAAAATTTCGTTAATCTTCCCTGAGGAAGAAATGCACTGTCCTATCTATATGAACGTTACCATCTACTGCGCCAATGTGACCAACAGCGCGATCAGCCCATTTTAAGGAAAATGTTACCGATCTAAGCATGAAAGCTCTCGACAGATGAGAACTGGGGCAATTTTCGATGCCCGCTCTCAATTCCTCCTTCGGGTGGGGTGGGGGAATATAGGCTTATTTGAGTCCCTGTATTTTAAGGAAGCTGTCCCTGAAGGGTTTACGGTGATGCTCATGAAGTCGCTCCCTCTACATTGGCGATCGCAAAAATTCTGCACACTACCGACTTCTTTGTGCCATAGCCATTAAATCTGACTCCCCAGGCGATCGCAAAAATTTTGCCTTAGCAAACCACGTAACTTTTAGCAACTTTTTATTGACTTGAATTCTAGGCAGTTTCTCAAGAAATTCCCGACAAATTCAGGTAAATTGGGCACTAAGGTTTCTTTATTGACTCTATAAACCCGATAAAAGGGTATTTTGGGGGTTGCTTATATCCGAAAAAATGCTTTCTATTCAAACATCAAACAACTAACATTTACTCCGCTTCTCCAATCAGAGTAAAAGCAGCCCAGTTTCTGGGATTGGGATGTTTTTTCATTGTAGTCAGCATTGCCTGTCGTAAGGATTGAGCTTTATCGAGTTTGTGCTGTTGAAAGTTAGTGTAAAACTCACTCATCAACTCTGCTGTAGGCGCATCTGGGACAGCCCACAAAGACACAATTACACTAGGAGTCCCAGCGGAAATCAGAGAGCGAGAAAGTCCAAGAACTCCATCACCCGTGATGCGTCCTCGTCCAGTGTTACAGGCGCTCAAGACGACTAATTCAGCATTTAACTTCATATCGAAGATTTCTTCGGCGGTGAGTAAACCGTCGATCCCCCCTAACCCCCCTTGAGAAGGGGGGGATAGTTCTGGAGCAAGAGCGAACCTTCCTTCGGAAGGCGCTAACGCTAACGCACTTCCTATTCCTCGAAACTCATCGAGTAACCCATGCGTTGCTAGATGAATGATTTGCGCTTTAAGCATTCGTTGCTTAATAGCTGATTTGGTGGCTTGGTTGCCGATGAGAGGTTGGGTGTTGAGGAGAGGCGCGATCGCTTTTGCTTCCCGTTCTGCACCCGGAAGTGCTGCCAACTTCTGCGGCTTTTCCCCTGGATATGACGGCAAAGCGGGCATTGTGGGATTCCCGACAATCAAGGCATCTTGTAGGGGGACGACATTTCGTGTCCTTAACCGTTCCCGTTGTTCACGAGTGAGTTGCAGTACCTGAATCGAGGGAGCAGTGAGGATAGTGTGTTTTTCAATCAGGTATTTGCCGTCTTTATCTCGGAGTGCGGGGAAAGGAGCGAGGAACAAGGAGCTTTGGGGAATGAATATAACTCGCTTATCCGGGTTAGTAGGTAGTAAATCCGCAATAGGTTCAATTAACAGTTGATGGAGTTGCTGTAAACGTTGGGTTTGGTTCTGTTCATCAACAGGATTGACAACCTCTGCGCTAAAAATGCTGCGAGATACCCCGATAGAGTCACGGGCAATAGTAACAAGGTCTTCTAGAGAGGTATTTTGTTGCTGCCACAAAGGTCTTAGGTCGCTGCGACGAAAGGTTACTTCACCTGTGGGCTTGATGACCCAAATATAGAGTTCTGATTCGTGATTTTCTTGTTTATCCTTAACCTTGAAGTCGTCAGTAATAATCGAATATTCAACGAGGGTGGCATTTTGCTGTTTCGCGACTTGTTGCAGCAACTCGATAGTGGGTGGAGTGATGGCGGACTTGGCGGAGTTAGATTTTGTAGCGTTACGCTTAGCCAATAGCTCCACAAATGCCCTGGCACGTCCCCGTTCAGCAATTTCTAGAGCAGCATTAGGATTATTCTGGGCGATAAGGACTTGTTGTAAAAGGCGGTAGGTGCGAGCTTGCTCTTCAAAAATTGACACTTTGTAGGCATCATTGTCACCCAATCGTTCCCGTAGAGATTCCCTTGCCTCAATTCCAGCGCGGAGGGTTCTTTCTGCTTCTGACAGATTGCCTTTTTTGAAGAGAGCAAGTCCTAGATTGTTCAGAGCTATCCCTTCCCCGTCCTTGTCGTCAATTTTTTGTGCGATCGCTAAACTCTGCTGCTGGTACTCGATCGCTTTAGCGTAATCTCCCACCGCACGGTAAGCATTTCCCAGATTTCCCAGAACAGCCCCCTCACCCCAAGAGTCCTGGATTTCGCGTGTGATCACTAAACTCTGCTCGTGGGACTCAATCGCTTTAGGGTAATCTCCTAAGGCATGGTAAGCATTTCCCAAATTCGAGAGCGCATTCCCCTCACCCAGACGGTCTTTAATTTCGCGTGCGATCGCTAAATGCTGCCGGTGGTACTCAATCGCTTTAGCATAATCTCCTAAGGCACGGTAAGCATTTCCCAGATTCGAGAGAGATTGGCTCTCACCCAGACGGTCTTTAATTTCCAGTGCGATCGCTAAACGCTGCTGATGGTAATCAATCGCTTTAGCGTAATCTCCCAAAGCATGGTAAGCAATTCCCAGATTCGAGAGAGAACGGCTCTCACCTAGACGGTCTTCAATTTCTCGTTTGATGGCTAAACTCTGCTGCTGGTACTCAATCGCTTTAGCGTAATCTCCCTGAGAATAGTAAACAAGTCCCAGACTCGAAAGAGCTGCTGCCTCACCTAGAGGGTCTTCGATTTCGCGTGCAATGGCTAAACTCTGCTGCTGGTACTCAATCGCTTTGGTGTAATCTCCCAGGGATTCGTACGCACTTCCCAGGTTTCCCAGAGCATTTCCCTCAACTAGGCGGTCTTTAATTTCTTTGCCGATGGCTAAACTCTGCCGGTAGTATCTAATGGCTTCGGTGTAATTTCCTAGGTTATAGTAAGCAACTCCCAGATTGCCCACAGTCTTCCCCTCACCTACACGGTCTTTGATTTCCTGGTAGATTGCCAATGCCTGTTCCCAAGACTTTAATGCTGCCTCAACTTGACCAGTCTGAGCCTGCTGAATACCTTGCTGTCGCAGTTGATCTGCTTCCGCTTTCCGGGCATCTGGGGTTTGAGCCAAAACTTGGGAATTTTGGATTTTAGATTTTGGGGCGCGATAGCGTAGCGGGACGAAGTCCGGCTGGGAGGTCTCCTCCCAGCTTAAGTGCGCGAGAGGATTTTGGATTAATTGCCCTAAAACTGGAAATCCCAAATCGGCACTCACAAGGGTTGCCAGGACAGTAAGGAGGGCAGTAAGTCCAATTCTTGGGAAACGCATAACTGACAAAAGTGTTGCAGCAAGTTACTCATCGGCAGTATATCTCTCGCTATCTGCCACTTATGCACTCAACTTGAATTCAACACTAGAATAACAACTACTCCTTCCAGGAAAATCGAACTAAATCTTCCTTGAAGGCAGGTTTGAGACTTTAAAATTTACTTCAAAAACCTTAAAATTTACTTCACGAATAGCATAGAAGGAGACTGACTCCTTGAAAAGCGATCGCGTCTTAACCTGTACTTCTCAACCCCTTATACATATCAGGTCAAGCATTGATTTTGCTGAAATCAACAGGAAATGCGGCAACTGAAGTATTATTATTTAAAACAGTAATTTTTTTAGCGAGTCTGAGTCTGGCAACAGGTTCTGAGATCAACGGTCCCGCATTTATGATCGCAGAAGCTACTTCTTGATTGCGGCAGCGAATATACAAAACTCCCCAACGTCGGAAAACTTTGCAAGTGCGTAGAGGTTCTAGCTGCCGGAGTTCTTTAGGCTCCTCTCTGTAGAAGTCCAAAATCAGTTGAGCGAGTTGGCAAATGCGCTTCATGATCGTTAATCCTTACAATGCGTACTCCTGCTCACGGACAAGCTACCCATCTGACAAACGAGCTTCCGTATTGTCGAATGCAGTAGGCGAGCCACAGAGAAATCATGACTTAAGCTTCCTCAAGTTGACTGATATACTCAGTTAACTCTTTCTAGGCTGAAGTCCTCTGCTTCTTGTAAATCTATTGAAGCGCGAATTTCTCAAGCGCGTGTGGCAGCGAAAAAAGATTTAATAACCGCTTCCTTGAGGGCAAATGCTCAAAACTACTATGTAATCTAGTTTTCACACGTTTTTGAGCAATTTTTTGCCAGTTATTTAGTGTGCGTTGTTTTAAAACTTCTTTAAAAAACGAGATATAAGACCACACAAAAAATTTAGCGGGGGAAGCAAGGAAGTCGTTAATCAGGATTTGGGATGACACCGATTTTCTAAAAAACTCTTGTTTTCTACGCTCTTGCCAGGGACACTAACAAGGGGCGAAGTATGATGTTTCAACGGATTGAGAGGAATAAGGAAGTGACCGTGCTGAAAGCTTTGGGTGAAGGACAATATCAGGGATTAGAGGAAATTGTTACAATCGCTCGTTCTGTAGGTTGGGGTGCCGCTAAGGTTCTGCAATCCTACTATCACGGTCACTCTAACGACAGTATCTTAGAAATTGAAGAACTAAAAGATGGCCCCGTTACTGCTGCTGATGTGGCGGCAAATCACTACATCCTAGACAAACTACAGACAGCGTTTGGTACAGGAGATTTTGGCTACCTGAGTGAAGAAACCTATAAATCCCTGTCTGAACAATCAAGAGAGTCCTTAGTAAACTCTCCTTGGGTTTGGATTATTGACCCCCTCGATGGGACGCGAGACTTTATTGATAAGACGGGTGAGTATGCTATTCACATTGCCCTAGTTCATGAAGGAAGGCCTGTAGTCTCTGTGGTGGCATGGCCAGAAACCGAGAAG
>JBFLZA010000048.1:0-22520 GCA_040756535.1 Cyanobacteriota bacterium | reverse complement strand
GGTTCACCTACAGGTCAATCAAGTTGTCAAGGTTCTGTTCCAACCAATACGAGAGGTTGGTTTTCCTTGCCCCTAGTTCGTTTCAGGCTGCATAGCCTTCCACTTTTTAGGGAACGAATCGCACAAATCCAAACTTATCCGTGCGACACATCTGGCGAGTCCCATGCCCCGTGGCTTTGATAATTAATGGTTGTCGAGTGAGGAGTTGTAACTGCTCAACATCGCCTACACAAGCAGCATCAATGTAGTGACGCTTAGGTAGTTCAAAACGACATCGGTTAAATTTGGTTTTTCCTCCACTGCCCACTTCAACTGGCAACCCAGTTCCTTTAAGCCGATTAAACAGTGCCCCGCGGGTTGAGTTAACGGCTGCCGCATCCTTGAGAGGACGTTTGGCTTGAGACAAAATCCGTTTCAAAACATCTGGCTTCTTTTTGAGAAACACTTCGATGTCTTGAGTACCCTTTTTGATGTTGCAGGGTTCACAGGCTAGACACAAGTTAGAGACTCTATCTGTTCCTCCCTTAGCTCTAGGGTGGATATGCTCAATTTGTAGCGGAACATTTTCTACTCCGCAGTAAGCGCATTTCCTTCCCCATTTCTCCAGCAAATATTGTCGAACTTCGTATCCAGCCAGGGTTCCTTGCTGATACTGCACTCCGGATATCTTGGGATTCTCCATCTGTTGCAAATCAAAGCGCACCAGCTCTTGGGAAATACTTGTGATTGGTGCGTATCGTCGTAGTCGATTAACCCAAGTAAGAGTCGTCTCAACTCGGTGCTGAAGGCTAGGGGCAAGCCATCCTTGAGGACGAGTGCGGTTGAGGAAACGAGGTTGACGGTAACGGGTTTTTCTGTTTCTTCGACCTCTCCTTGATGCTCGCCTTGACTCAAGGGCATCTTTGATTTGCTGTCCTCGGTGAGTAATTTCTCCTCCCCATACCACCTTGTCTCCCTGCAACAAAGCAAGTCCGCTGGTTTTAGAGCCAGAGTCTATCTTTAGCTGCATGGGTTGAGGGGTGGCATCAACCACTTTGTTCAAGATGATAGTGAAAGGAAAACGTCGGAAAACACGAGCTTTTCCCGACTTGAGCAATCCTCTGGCAATCCCTGGTTTACAAGGATTGAGAGGTTGGCGATTGGTATCTAGAACTAAAACATGCATGGGTGTTAGACATTGTTGCGTCTATCCTGAGAAACTCGTTACGTTAGCTTCGCCAATGTTCAGAGTCGGTACTATCCAAAACGCACTTCCTTAAACCCCTTAGAGATGTTTAACGTTTTGGTTCTAGAGCTTGGATCTAGCTACGCAACCCAAGGTAGGAACTTTAACTCTTGCTCTGAACGTAGTCCGCTAGGGACTAAGGCTGGTCAGCTACCTGAAACTGAGGGCACGTTCGCGTAGCGTTGCCGCTAGGCTAGCCCCCGTGCTTCAGCCGGGGGTGCTGACTAGTTAGGGGTTAAGGGTGAGTGAATGGGTTGTTAGCTGTTCGTTCAGACCTAACCACACACAACGAAGCGAAGGACAATCTTTAAAATACCGTTCCATCACTCTCAATTTGGATCGGGGGGACATCCCCCACTCGCAACTGAGCAGCAATTCGGCGTCCGGCTGTCCAAGTTCCACCTTGTAAGACTTTCACCAATGGCAATTCGGTAGCACTCAGATGGAGTTGTTGCCGGATAGTATCAGCAATTCGATCTAACAAACTCACTGTCAGTGCTCGCCACTCCACAATGACTTCTGATCCAGGTAAGTGGCGCTTCTGTAAGATATGGGGCGATTTGGCTTCTAGTAACCCTAAATCCAGGCACAAACCTCCATTGCGATATTCCGCCAAACCGGTCATCTCATCTAACCCGATAATCTCCACACCGAGTTCCTGTAAAGGCTCAAGGAGAGAATAGGTTAACCACTGGGAGAGTTTGTGAAAGGGCACGTAGCGATCGCTAGGATACTCTCCTTCTAAGGCGGGATGCATCCACACATCCCCTAAATTCACACCTGCTAAAACCAGTCGGCCCGGCCAAATATTCCCTAAACCTTCTAAAACTGCATTGAATACCGTACTGGCAGCTAAAGGGGTTGAAGGTTGTAGGTTAGTTTGGGTTGAACTTTCAACTTTCAACTCTTGATTCAACCCTTGAAGTAAGTAATTTACCAGATTCCCTGGGCGCGGATTGTCTGTGCCAAACAACTGAGGTAAAGTAACAAGCGATCGCCCTAATCGCTGAAGGAGTTCCAACCGGCCTTCCAATCCGACGAGGGGATTTGCCTCACTCACCTGAAATCCCTGGGCTAGTTGGAGCAAGGTTAATTGTTGAAGCCCTTCGGAATCCGCTTGCAAGGGGCGCTCTGGGTTGCTGGAAAAAGCGCCTTGGCAGAACATTCGGAAACTGGCTACGGCTAAACCTTCAGAACGGCGAAACACTAGTCCTGTTTCCTGTTCTTGATACTGCCACTGGTTGCCTGCCCCAGCATCGAGCAAGACGCTAATGATTGCCAGGTCAAACTTGGCTTGCGCTTTTTCTACAGGGGTAAGTGCAGCTAAGTGCTGTTCTAGTTCCGCGAGGCGGGGGACACTGCCAATTTCAAAATGTCGCCAGCGACTGTGAAAGGGAATATTTAAATCGGGGTACTCATCGTGAATGACCTCAATCACGTAATTAGCTACCTGCTCAAGTTGAGTTAGATTGCAGCGAAAGGAATGCAACTGATCAGCACAGGCTAAATGAAAAATGCGATCGCATCGCTCTCGAATAGCGGTGGGCGTTCTCAAGTATGCGATCGCACTTCGTTCGTACTCAGAGCAGCTTACTTGCTGATGATTCTTCAAAACCATTTTCTTGTAAAATATCTGAGGCTTTTCCGAGTTGAAGGTTGAAACATTGGCAAGTTGTTAGCGCAGTGGAACCTAGCCCAGGTTGAAAGGTTGACAAGTTGAAGGTTATTCCCCTTAGGGTAGGTTCCAATCGGTCTTCTAAAGAGCAACCTACAACTTGCTCTTTGTTCAACCTGCTAACCTTTAACCTGCAACCTGCTAACCTTTAACCTGCAACCTGCTAACCTTTAACCTGCTAACTCGCTAACTCGCTAAGAAATTACGCCCTTTGACTTGAGTGAGGGTTACCGCATCGGGGGTTGTACCTTCGGTGTAGTAACCAGCAGCTTGCTTAGCGGTGATTTCTACTTGGGCATCGGCAGGAATCAACTCTTCGGGAATGGGAATTCGCTTAACCACCTCAATACCAGAGTTTATGATCGCGTTGTATTTCATATTGCTCATGGAAACAAAGCGATCAATCCGGGTAATTCCCAACCAATGCAATACATCCGGCATCAATTCTTGAAATCGCATATCCTGAACCCCTGCCACACATTCGGTGCGATTGAAGTAGGATGCCGCCAAATCGCCTCCTTCTTGGCGTTTGCGAGCATTATAAACCAAGAATTTAGTGACTTCACCCAAAGCACGCCCTTCCTTGCGGAAGTATACTAGTAAACCCGCACCTCCCTCTTGAGCTGTCTGGACGCAAACCTCTAACCCATGTACCAGATAGGGACGGCAAGTACAGATATCTGAACCAAATACATCTGACCCATTGCATTCATCATGAACCCGCACAGTTAACTTGCGATTGGGGTCAGTAATGGCTGCTACATCTCCGAGCAGATACACTGTAACACCACCAATCGGGGGTAAGAAGACTTTTAAATCTGGGCGCGTGACTAATTCCGGATACATCCCCCCCGTTTGCTGAAACAGGGCACGACGCAAGTCACTTTCCTCAACTTGAAGGCGCAGAGCAATTCCCGGTAGATACCAGACGGGGTCGATGGCTACCTTTGTCACGACCAAATTGCCGCCCTCTTTGACAATTTGACCATCAACTGACAAGCGCCCTTTCGCTATAGCCTCTTGGAGTTCTGGCATATTAATATGGGCTTGGGTGACGGCAATCGTTGGTCGAATGTCGTATCCTTTGTCATACAGTTCGGCGTAAGCTTCACCCACCATTGCGCCAAAAGGATCGAGGCAGACAATTTTGTTGGCGTCAGCCCAACTCGGATGTGGGCCAATGGCAACAATAGGAGATGTGTTAGTCAGATCGGCACGGTGACTGGCTTGAAGGGCTCCACTTGCCACTGCTAAAGCTCGATAGACAGAATAAGAACCTGAGTGAGTACCAATAACATTACGATGAGCTGAGTTCGTCAATGTCCCAATAACCGGTCCTCGTTTTTTGGGGTCACTTTCTCCCCAGTGAAGGCTTAATGGTTTTGACGCAAAACGACCTGGATGAGAGGTTAGAACAATATGTCTTGGTTTGGATACAGTTTTCGATTGTTGCATGATGACCCCCAGTAGAATGCACGACTAATGACCACCTGTTGGGTGATACCCAACTCAGTAAGTTGAAATAAGCTCTAATCATAGCAACCCAATTTTCGCTATTGAAGTATCGGGTGAGGGTAAAGTGCGATTGAGCCGTGTTAATTGTTGTCCTGTATACAAAAGATATACTAGTGGTTCATTGGTGAAATGTACCTAATCCAGAAACGATTCCAACTTCCGGATGAGGAGCGAAGATCTAAATGCAGATGACTAGTATGAAGTCGGTTTCTTTACACAGCCCTCAATGCTTCCACCCAAGGAAAGAGTTGATGTGTAGGGAGTTCCTGATTTCTATTACTTTGATTAAGTCTTGTAATGTGTACTTATCCTAAACTCCTGGGGAAACCTCAACTCCTCGTAAAATACAGCTAATCTATGAGACACTCAAAATTTATATTTCGCTCCAAGTAACCTGCACTCCCCTCGAAATTTTAAGAAAAATTAAGCCGTCATCCTCTGCCATCAGGTTGCACCATGATCTCAACTTCATCTGAATCGTTAAGCCAGCACGACGTTCCTAAGAGCGGATTGTTGATCGCTCAAGGATTAAAAGAAAAATCTCAAAACTACAAAAAATTGTTATCAGAGGTGTTGAAGTGGACTGGAGGACAGCCCTTACTCACCCAGAAGCTATGTCAACTCATTGTCGAGTCTGAGGATTCACCTCCATTAGGTTCTGAAGCGGAATGGTTTGACCAATTAGTGCAGCGTCACCTGGTAGACAAATGGGAAAGCCTACCGGAGTTAGAGTATTTGCGGACAATACGCGATCGCCTTTCTAGACGCAAGCAGCGCAGTGTTAAGCTCTTGAAGCTCTATCAGCGAATTTTGCAACAAGATGGAGTTGTTGTCGTTAATGACAGTTCCGAACAGAACGAACTGCGGCTATTAGGTTTAGTCGTCAAGCAACAGGGCAAGTTAAGGATTCACAATCGAATTTACGAAGCTATCTTTAACCAGACGTGGGTTGAAAATGCCTTAAGAAAGCTATCCTCTGAGCTTGAGCCAAGCGATGCGGAATTCCTCAAAGCGCTGGCTGAATTAGAAAGAAAGCTGCTAGTGTCTCAGGTAGAAATCCTGTCAGAGGTAGACAACGACGCTGAAGAACAAGGTTCAGCACAAGCTCTCTATGAGGTGCTGCGGGAGGTCACTGCAAAAGTTGGCGATTTACTCGGTGCAGACCGCGCCACTATCTATTTACTCAATGACGAAAGGACAGAACTCTGGTCGCTGGTTGCCGAGAATGAAGAAGGTGAATTTCTCGATATTCAGGTGCGAGTTGGGGAAGGAATTGCTGGTCAAGTTGCCCAGACGAGAAAAGTAATCCATATCCCGATCAATGTCTATGATGACCCCCGCGCTTCTCTAGTTAAAGAGTATGACAAGAAATACCACTATAAAACCGAAAATATCTTAGCGCTGCCAATTCTGAATGAAAACAAGGAAGTTGTCGCTGTTATTCAATTATTAAATAAGTTACAGCCGAACACTTTGTCAGGTGACAAACAGCGCGAAGTTAGACCCCACGGCTTTACAAAATTAGACTTGGAACGATTGGCTAGATGTGTTGTTCCCATTCGCCGGATTTTAGAAAGCTGCCAATCTTGTTACAAAGTCATGAAAAAATTGCGGGCAACGGCAGCTCTAGCTGAAGCAACCCGCTCTCTTGACCAAATTAATTTGGATACCAAAGCCATCCTACAACGGGTGATGAATACAGCTAAAAAGCTGATGAACGCCGATCGCAGCACCCTCTGGTTGGTGGATCATGATGGGGGTGACTTGTGGACAGAACTTCCTGGTAAAGGAGAAGTCCGCTGTCCGATTGGGATTGGGTTTGCCGGTCAAGTCGCTCTAACCCGCGAACCGATGATTATCCCATTCGACTTGTATGACCACCCTAGTGCCGAAAACGCCAAAAAAATCGACGAGCAAACCCGTTATCGGACCTGTAGCTTACTGTGTATGCCTGTTGTCAGTCCTGATGGCGAGTTACTGGGTGTGACTCAGTTAGTTAACAAACGCAAGCCAGGGAATCATCCTGAATACCATAAAGAGGACTGGCCTGTTGTTCCTGATTATTTCAAGATTAGCTTTGACAGAAACGATCAACAGGCCATGCAAGTTTTCAACGAACGAGTTGGGGTAGTACTCCAATTCGTTAGGACGCATGAAACCCTGAAGCAATTAGCGCAAGTTGAACCCAAAGAAGCGATTTACAATGCTTTGGCAGTTTTGAGTAATGCGGTTGCCAATCAGAGTGATGAGGCGCTTTACAATGCGCTTTATTACCTGATGAGCTTTATCAATCAATCCATTAGCCAGTTATTGGCAGCCGAATATACAACGATTTTCCTGATGGATGCAGAAGAAACGGGATTTTGGTCGTTGAGTATAGAAGAAGATGGAGGAAATGCCATAGAAATTGGTATTGCGGCTAGTCAAGGTATAGCTGGTAAAATTGTGGAATCCAAAGCGGTACAAGCCACGACTAATCCCCGCAAGTTTAATGACGTTTTAATCTATAGAGGTATCAGTCAGGAGAATCTAAACAGCCTGTATAATTTGTTACTATTTCCGGTTGTAGATCATCAAGGAAAGATAGTAGCTATTATTCGGGCTTGCAACAAAGTACAATCGTTTTTATCGAGTCTTCCTCTAGCAGAACGAATCGATTCTAAGGGATTTACCAAAGCAGATGCCGATCATTTAAAGCAGCGCATTGCAACACTTCTACCCATTTTGCACGCTTTCCAATCGTTCCATCTAGAAATTCAAAATATTCAGGAACAACGACGAGCAATCGACCCGCTTTATCAAGCCATCAGCTTCGTCAGCCAAAGCAGTGGAAATCCGGAAGAATTGATTCAAAAAGTGATGCAGGCGGCGAAAAAACTGACCAATGCCGATCGCAGTACGCTCTGGCTTGTAGATTCTCAAACCAATGAACTGTGGACGACCATTCGCCAATCCGATGGCTCCTGGCTAGAAACACGGGTTCCGATGGGAGAAGGTTTTGTGGGTAAAGTTGCTCAAACCGGTCAGTCGGTGAATATTTCCTTCGACTTGTATGACCATCCCGACTCTGACATTGCTCGACAAACTGACGAGAAAACGCATTATCGCACTTGTAGCCTGCTATGTACACCAGTTTTGGGTTCGGATGGCGAGTTGCTCGGTGTCACTCAACTGGTTAACAAGCGGTTACGTGGGAATTTCCCAGACTATGATTCGTCTGACTGGCCGAATGTTCCTGAATACTTCAAAGCGAGTTTTGAGGAAAAAGATCAGAAAGATATGGAGATATTCAATAACCAAGTTGGGGTAATTCTCCCAGGAATTATTAATCGCCCAGGCAATGGAAAAAATAAGTAACTCGGTGAAATCATCGGCTTTATTTCAAACTAGGAATGGGGAACTCGATGGTTCCAGGACATGAAGTAGGTCAAAAATAGCCTTCTCGTTGTCCACACAGGAGTCCTTGGCACAGGGGAAAAGATTGCGTTGAATATTCATTCCTCCTCAGTTCGGAGGAAATTCTCTGTTCAGCTCTGGGGAACAGAAATTAATATCAAATCCGGTTGAACCCCCATACTTGAGACAGACGCTCCAGACACTCCGGACGCAAACAGCGTTGTTTATTATGGGTAATGAGACGGACTGGATATAAGTAGGTAGGCGGAAATAAACCGACCTATGTTACAGAACGTAAACATAGCGAAAACCCTTACCAATGACCAATGACCAATGACCAATGACTAATCACCAATGGCGGTCTTCACGAGTTCACGAAAAATTGTGCCGACCTACTTAACTTAGCTTTTAAACAGCGTATTTAACTCCTCATTGGATGTACCGAGAATTCGGGCTAACCGACGGAGTTCGTTATCACTAAACCCATCCCGTACTTCAGTTAATTCCTCAACTGATTTGCCTAAAATTCGTGACAGAACTTTTAGCTGATTATCGCTTATATCTTTACCGCTAAAAATTTCTTTCAGTTCTCTAGGAGACAGTTTATAAGAATTGCAGAAGTGAACAAATTCTTTGTTGCCCAGATCGAGTTCCCGTTGCCTTTCCCGTAATAAGTAAGCAATGGCTCGAGTTCCATGTTCGGGACGTTTAGCACTTTCTATATAATGCTTCATCCGCTTTTGCAGTTGATAAGCATTACCTCCCGTTTGTTTCACCAAGTCCCGACAAGCCATTTGTAAAGCTTTGTTGAGAGTTTCGTTCTCTTCGTGCAGTCTCTCGTACTCATTAAACGTCTCAACAATTCTATCTGCAAATTCTGGAGTACAAAATCCTACTTCCATGTCCTCATAGGAAATGGCAATATAGGAGCGGTAGTGGTTAAGTTGTACGCGTAAAGATTGTTTAGTTGGTTTCATTAATCTCAAGTTTTAACAAAAGGTCATAATATGCAAGGAATTGAGTCAATTGTGCCAAAATCTTGATTCTGTGGTTAGTCGTGTAGAATTCAATGCTTAACCATAGACCATCTCAGTTAACAAAGTTAGAAACCTCACCAGAGTAACGTGCTGACGGATGTCTTGGATTTTACCAATTTGAATGCAATCTTCTGCCCCGTAGGAACTTGGTACTTCAAACCGTGGCTCTTGTCCTTGTTAAGGACACCTTTGAACGATAGGTAGGAAAGTCCCTCTCCTGCTTGAGACCCCTTACACCTGCTCTCGCCACGCTAAACGTTTAAATAACGCAGAGAAACAGGTGAAGTAGTTAAAATACAATATTCAGCTTGTAAAAGAAAAGACTTGCCATGGTACAAGCCCCCGCAGCAATTACTACTACTGACTTTGCCACATTTGCGATCGCCGCAGGCACTGTATCCATCAGGGAAGCGGCAGGAAAGGCTCCGATATTGGGCGATCGCTGCATAAGCTAACCTTGAGATAACCTCAGCTCCGGTATTGGAGTAATGATGGGTATAACCTTCAGGATGCTGAAATCCTGTCATCGATATGAGCCACATAACCCAATCTTTAGACCCGTCAACCGATTTGTCTCCCACAGCGGGTTTGCCTGCTTCCCTGCCAGACCCTACCCAGCTTCCCGACTCGGATGGCAAGTTTGTGTTCGCGGAGCGTGCCGCAGGCAAAAACTTTCAAGAACCTCCAGAAAGCGACCTCCTCACGGACTGTATTACCCCAATTTTGCAGCAACTCCATCCAGATAGTCAGTATTGTATTAGTCGAGATTGCGGCATCTACTGGCGCATGACAGAACCG
This sequence comes from Cyanobacteriota bacterium, assembly GCA_040756535.1. Taxonomy (GTDB): domain Bacteria; phylum Cyanobacteriota; class Cyanobacteriia; order Cyanobacteriales; family Coleofasciculaceae; genus JBFLZA01. The sequence goes on along the minus strand of JBFLZA010000048.1, from coordinate 12,874 downwards.
CCAGAACCACTCGAAAAGGGAGCTGAATCCAATGGGCACTATCAGCTCATGGCAACCAATGAGCCAGGTCATTACCCCATTGAGCCTCTAGGGGTAGAATTAGGCATTCGGCAGGGCGTCTATCAGATCAGGAATGGTCTTGGCTGCGCTGGTGGGATGCATGGGGGAATCTGCTGCTGACTGCTGAGAAAAGTCTCGAACAAGAGCGGCAGGACAAGCAATTAGCTCAACAACGGATTGAACAAGAGCGGCAACGAGCTGAGCGGTTGGCGGAGCAATTACGGGCGTTAGGGGTTGAGCCAGAGGTGTAGGAGGAATCTGATGCGATCGCTCCTTAGGTTAGAAGTAGTAGAGCGCCAGTCATTAGAAGCACACATCAAGATTGGATTATGACTGTTACATCGGATTGGAATCACGTACATTTTCATGATGCAGTGGTTCGGTCAATCGAATATTAAAGACTTATTTAATCGTAAAGCTTCTGACTATTTAAAATATAATACGTTGTTATTGTGAGAGGAGTTAAAAGCTAGATTAAATCAGCAGCCTGAGCGGTTATCGACTTTAGAAAAAGAGGTGATGTCCTGCCTTTGTAAACAAGTTTAGTCTGTTTCCACTACCAAATTGATAGAAGAAATACAGTTATCCCCCTCAGAGTTATTCAGTTCCCTTCAATCTCTAGAACGACGCTCATTGATTGAAAAACAGATATGGTACAATCAAACGGTTTTTACTCTCGCACCTGTGGTGAAACAATATATAAAAACTCAATATTCCCATAGCGATTAATAAGGCGGGAATACTATAGCAATCCTATTTGAGTTACAAACTTTGGCTGTTCAGATCCCCGACTTCTTGAAGAAGTCGGGGATCTGGGCGTTTATTGCTATAGCAATGGCAAGATGTACGATGTCAAGTTAGCAGTGAAATCGTTAAAATACGATATTACTTCCGCCAAAAACTTCCTATGGTACAAGCCCCCGCACCGATTACCACTACTGATCTTGCTACATTAGCCATTGATGCGATCGCCCGTGCTGGGTGCGAGTACGGGGATGTCCGTTTTTGCACCTACCGCAGTCAAAATCTTTACGCACGCGATCGCTCTCTTAGCCAACTCTCTGATAATGTCAGTTCCGGCTTTGGGGTTCGAGTTTTGCTCGATGGCGCGTGGGGGTTTGCGGCCAGTCCCCATAAAACTCCAGCGGAAGTGGAACGAATAGTCGCCCTTGCAGTAGAGATTGCTAAAGGTAGTCGCCTTTCCCAGCAGACACGGGTGCGCTTAACCCCAGTTGAAGCCTACCGCGATACCTACACAACTCCTATCAAAATTGACCCGTTTGTTGTACCGATTACCGAAAAAGCTGAATTGCTGTTGCGTCTCAATGAGCAGTTACTGAGTTACAGCGATCGCGGCATTAAAAAAGCTTACTCCTTCCTACGCTTCACACACGAGGACAAAACCTTTGCCTCTACAGAAGGTTCTTTAATTCAACAAACTCTCTACCGCACTTATCCAGGGTTTGGCTGTACTGCGATCGCAAATGGGGATGCTCAAGAGCGCAACTACGAACGCCCACCCCTAAACGTCGGTTACGAACACGTTAATGCGGCAGATCTTCTGAGTCAAGTTGAACGGGTTGCCGAAGAAGCGATTGAAAAAGTCCACGCGCCCAAAGGGCCACAAGGCATCCGCTCTACTCTTATCCTCAAACCCACCAACTTGTGGCTAACCATCCACGAATCGGTAGGACACCCCACCGAACTCGACCGGGTTTATGGCTACGAAGCGAACTTTGCGGGTACCAGCTTCGCCACGACTGACAAATTGGGTCAACTTCAATATGCCGCACCTTGGGTCAACTTCCGGGCCGATCGCACTCAACCGGGAGGACGTAGCACAATGAGCTACGATGACGAAGGCGTTCCTGCACAAAGTTGGCATATTGTCAAAGATGGAATTTTAGTAGACTACCTAACTGACCGCGAAACCGCATCTCGCCTCGGTCGTCCAACTAGCAACGGTTGCGCTTATGCCGATAGTTGGTCAAGTGTGCCGATGGTACGTATTCCCAATCTGGGACTTGAACCGGGGTCAGAGGGAGGCAGTCATACAGCCACGCTAGAGGAGATGATTGCGGATACCGAAGATGGAATTTTAATCGATGGGATTGGTAGCTTCTCTATCGATCAGCAGCGACGTAATTTTCAGTTTGGTGGGGATGCCTTCTGGAAGGTGGAGAAGGGCAAGATCGTGGGAATGTTAAAAGATGTAACGTACCACGCGATGACCACGGACTTCTGGAATAGTGTGGATGCGATCGCACCCGCTTCCGAGTGGGAGCAGTGTGGTACTAATATCTGTGGGAAAGGTGAGCCAATGCAAATCGCTCAGATGACGCATGGCTGTGTACCAGTGCGAGTGAGAAATATTCAGATTGGAGGCGCATCCTAGCGAGAACCGCAAGCGTCCCCATTGGGGACGCCTGTAACCGGTTATGGCACTCAATCCTACGACCTGCCTTCTGCCTTCTGCCTTCTGCCTTCTTTTCTAATTAGAGGTCATAAACCCGGCACTCAGGTGCATTCGGATTAGAATCACAGTACTCGTTAAAGAAGCCTTCTTTTTCTTCAATGGGCGGATTAGCCAACCGATGATCCCGATTTGCCGCGTCTTGCTCGGATGCAGAATTTTTGCGATCGCCAATGGTACGATCCGACTCTGTTTGGTTCTCAATATTAACTTGTGTCATGATTGTCTCCAAAGGATTTTTTCTATACAACTCCCATTAATAGGGTTCATCCCTCGCAGAATCGTCATTCCCTTGGAGGAGAAGGTATCTATCCTTAGTTGAGGGGTTGAAGCGAGATCGATTCGCACGTCCATTCAGCCCCCTAGATACAGCGCGGGGGTTTGCCCATTGAAAGCTTTTTTTGTAACCCACTCGTCCTAACGACTTTAGACTCACACACAGCTTCTATCTGTAGGGTGTGTGACGGTAGCGTAACACACCATTACATCTATATAAGGTGTAGCTGCGTAAGTCCTGAGCTTTTGCGGCCCCTAGCTCATTCTGCTTTACCCAGTACGCTCCAAAGACCGGCTTCCGATGGAGGAACGATATCTTGAAGGTCTGATGAGCCTAAACCATACAAGATCGGAATCAAACCCATCCCAAAGGACGCTAAAACAATAAGGAGAATCATCAGGACTTGATTGGGGCTTGGATAGTGCGTCTTGACTATCTTGATTCGTTCTTGGGTGTTCATTGTACAACCCCCTGAATTACTTTAAGGAATAGTCCTTTTTTTCTAGTCTATCTGGTTTTCTGTAGCAAAGGTTACAGATTTTTTTTACGAAAGATAAATTACTAGTTCGGATTGTTAACCCTAACCTATTGGAGAATGAACGTGACCTTTACCGCAGTACCTACACTTCTGAGTGAAGCCCAAGCTCTAGATTTGATTGAAACCGTTATCCAACAATCCGAAGCGGAGGAGGTTTTTGTTAGCATCAACGCCAGTGAGTCTGCTCTGTCGCGCTTTTCGGAAAATCAGATTAGTCAGAATCTTAGCCGCACCAAATTTAGTGTGAGCATCACCAGTTATTTCGGTAAGCGCAGTGCTTCTGCTTCTACAACCGAACTCGACCCAGAGGCGATTACACAAACCATTCGACGTTCGGAAGAATTAGCTCGGATTGCTCCAGAAGACCCGGAATGGGTGCCTTTACTCGATCCTCAGGACTATGAACCGCGTACTCCGGCATTTGATGAAGCGACGGCAACTCTCTCTCCCTTAGCACGAGGAGAAATTGTTCAGCGAGTGTGTGCGTTGAGTGCGAAGGCTGGGGTTGAGGGTTCTGGTACTTTGAGTACAGAAGCGATGTTGCGGGCAGTGGGGAATTCGCGGGGACTAAGAGCGTGCGATCGCGGTACTGAAGCAGAGTATAGCTTTACGGCACGGATTGCAGATGGTTCGAGCTGGGGACAACGCAGTGCTTTTGCGATCGCTCAGTTACCGATCGAGTCAATGACGGAGCCGTTAATTCAGCGGGCTTTGCGTTCTCGTCAACCTCGCCAAGTGAGTCCTGGCAAGTATCCGGTGGTTTTCGATGGAGCTGCCTTTAAAGATTTGCTCGCTTGGGTAATTTGGAATTTGGATGCACGGGCGGCCGATGAGGGGCGATCGTTTATGTCTCGCAGTGATGAGGCAGGGAATCCTGTGGGTAACCGAGTGGGTGAACCACTATTCAGCCCTTTAGTCCAAGTCCAGCGTAACCCCGCTCACCCGCTATTGCAGTTTGGGACATTCTTCAACGATGGTTTGAGTAATCGCAACCTAGAAGTGATTAAGGAGGGGATTCCTCAAACTTTATCCTACAGCCGCTACTGGGCACAGGAACAGGGCAAAGCACCGACAGGTTCAATGTTTCCGATTGTGATGTCTGGTTCTGAACAAAGCCTCGCTGATGTGATTGCTCAAACAGAGCGAGGAATTTTAGTCAACCGTGCTTGGTATGTGCGCTATGTCAATCCTAAGACACTGGAAGTGACGGGGATGACGCGGGATGGTACGTTTTGGATTGAAGAAGGTCAGATTGCTTACCCGATTAAAAATCTACGTTTTAATCAATGTCTGCCGGAAATGTTACGGGATGTGGATGCATTGAGTACAGTGCAGCGTTTCGGTGGCAGTGTGGTACCGGGGGTAAGGGTGAAGGCATTTAATTTTAGTAGTGTGACGGATAGCGTTTGATGCAGTAGTTGTTGGTTATTACAGCAGTTTTCTGTTACCTATACTACGGGGTAAGGGCACGATAATACCCGTGCCCCTACAAGAATTTGTGTTGGATCTATTTAAAATTACACGAAGAAGATAAAGGCATGAACCAAGCACTTAGACAAAAGGCAGTTGTACAACCCGGTGGAATCATTGAAATTCATTCGCCAGAATTACCCCCTGGCGCTACGGTGGATGTGATTGTTATTTTGGAAACTTTACCCAAAAAGAGACAATCCCTACGGAGTTTAATTGGGACGGGAAAGGGTTGTTTTGCAACACCACAGGAAGCTGATGATTTTATTAGTAGAGAGCGGGATGCTTGGTCATTTTAAATGCGATTCAAGGGGAACGAGTTTATTTAGACACTAATGTTTTTATCTATGCGATCGAGGGTTATCCTGAATTTGTCGATGAATTAAATGAGTTTTTTGATAGCACTGAGTTTTCTGTGGCCCTAGATACTGGTTGAGCAGTAGACGTTAAATCCTCGATGGACTTTCTGGGTCGAGTTCAGGTGGGAGCTCAGTTGGAGTAGATTCTGGAGCAGGTTCTGAGTCAGGTTCGGAAACGGGAGGGGATGAAGGTTGGGGACTTGGTTCTAGGTTCGGTTCGGGGAAAGGCGTTGGTTGCTCTGGGCTTTGCTCTGGTGGAGACTGAATTTGAGTAATAGGGAACATAACTAATCCCTCACTAGTTGTATGCTTTCTGTTTTAGTACAAAACTGACTGTTCAATCCCCTTTCTCGCTTAATCGCACACAAACTTCCACAATCCCTCACCTACACTGCCGTTGGTAAAGAATTGTAAGGGTTCATCGTCACCTAACTCTGCACGGCTGATGAGTTCTCCTTGAGCGTTGAAGTTAGCTACCGCCTTGGGCCGCCATCCCCGTAGGGGACAACTCATGGAAACAAAGGTCTTTTCTGCTACTATCCCATTTTCGTCCGGTTTGCCTCGGACAGACATGCGCCAAAACAAATAGCTGCCATTGCTGCCCTGCTCTTGTATGGATTCCGTATCAATGTAGTAATCGATACCATTTTTATCGCGAGCCACTAACACCCAATTTTCCGCAAGGGCAGGTAGGGCAGTCAGGGTAGTGGCAACAAGCACGAAAAGAAGTATCTTAGGCATAGGTAGGCTAAGAGGATTACCCTCAACTCTCAGGGATGATGAGTAAGAGGTGTGAGGACTGCCATAATGCTACTAAGTTTGTAGCTCCAATAGGGTGGATGACTTTGCTCAATGAGAGGATATTGAGCGGTAAAAGATTTTTCAGGGCACAAAAGTCCTCAAGAGGGTGTCTTAGACAGCAAGGAAAAAATAGGGACTATCCTCGGTGCTTACCCCCGGAATTGATCAGTGGTGAATCTCTTTATCTACCTTTTACTTCATAATTCGGGCATTTCCGGAAATTATGAAGAATTATGTTCTACACTTCTATGCCAATTTCTTTCTTTGCCAGTACTCTTTCGAGAGATAAATTGGCACAACGTCTGTTGGATCTATTTATTGATAGAAAGAAATTTTTTTCAAAAAAATCAACACCAAAAATCTATCTTTAGGCAGAAGCAAGAATTTTGAACGCCTGAGTGGCTTGATTGTGACTGACTTGGAGTAGGCTAATTCAACATGAGCCAAGACTTGCAACCGACAACCTCTGAAAAACCCCTGGGCGGACGCTACAAAATCATTAGCAAACTGGGAGCAGGCGGGTTTGGTCGAACTTTTTTGGCCCAAGATTTACACCTGCCGGGTCACCCTCAATGCGTGGTCAAACAACTGAAGCCCCAGTCGAGCAATGCTGAAACTCTAGCAATGGCAAGACGCCTTTTCGATACGGAAGCTGAAGTCCTCTATCAACTGGGTGACCATGAGCAGATTCCTCGCTTACTCGCCCATTTTGAGGACAATGAAGAGTTTTATCTGGCTCAGGAATTCATTGAAGGGGAGCCGATAACCAAAGAGTTAGCTAAAGGTCGGGTTTGGACACAAGCTCGGGTGACCGATTTGTTGCAAGATATTTTGCAGGTGCTGTCGTTTGTCCACCAGCAACAGGTTATTCACCGCGACCTTAAGCCCCCCAATCTCATGCGTCGCTATTCGGATGGCAAAATCGTACTGATTGATTTTGGTGCGGTGAAGCAAGTCAGTTCCCAAGTGATCAATTCCGATACTGGAGAGACGAATTTAACCATTTCTATTGGCACTAAGGGCTATATGCCCAACGAACAATTGGCTGGCATTCCTCGCTTTAGCAGCGATGTCTATGCCGTCGGGATGCTGGGTATCCAAGCTTTGACTGGAGTTCACCCCAAGCGTCTAGGGGAAGACCCCCAAACGGGTGAAATCACTTGGCGCGAACACGCCCCTCATATCAGTTCAGAACTTGCTGATATTTTAGACAAGATGGTGTGTTATGACTTTCGCGATCGCTACCCAACGGCAACTGAAGCTCTGGAAGCATTGCGGAAGCTGCCCTATTTGCGCCTGGAATCTAAGCCACCGGCTCAGCTATTGTCTGACACAACAGAAGCGCTTCTGAGTCAGGAAGAGCAACTTTCTCTCGAAGATTTAGAACTGACAGAGGCGGGGGTAGATCTAGAAGCAACTAACCTTTGGATACCAACAGAATCTTCCTTGGAAACATCCAGTCCGGTTAGCAGCAATGAAACAACTGCTCCTCTATCTCAAATAGAGCTGCCCTTGCGATCGCTAGATACAGATATACTAACGAAGCCTACTTCAGCCCTCCTTCCAAGACAGTTTGTTAAGTTCTGGCCTTGGCTAGCTGTCGTAGCTTCTGCCTGTGTAACATTCGTAGTCACCAAGAGCTTACTATCCCCTCAGTTGGCTAGTCAAACGGTTAACCGCAGTGCGCTTGCCGATAGTTCTACTAAAACACTTGAGACATCTACTGCTAAACCCACGCCCCCTCCTAAACCAAAGGCAGAAGATTTGATGAAAGAAGGGGAGCGTCTACGGAAAGCTGGACAGTACGAGCAAGCACTAAAACACTATGACCAAGTTATCCAAATGAAACCAAAGCTTGCTGAAGCCTATTGGGGTCGCTGTTACAGCCTAAACAAGCTGCAAAAACCTTCGGAGGCAGTGGTCGCCTGTAATGACGCTCTCGACCTCAAACCTAACTACCCAGAAGCGCTATGGAGTAAAGGAGACGCCTATTTCCAGCAGAAGCTTGACATTGAAGCCTTACAACTTTATGAGAAAGCCACCAAACGTAAGTCAAATTTAGCTGAAGCTTGGGTGAGTTATGGTGTAGCCTTGCAGTCAGTGGGACGCTCCGCTGAGGCAATTCGGGCCCTTGATAAAGCGATCGACCTCAAGCGAGATATTGTCGAAGCGTGGAGTACTAAAGGCGAAGCCCTCTGGAATCTGGGACAGTTAGATGAAGCAATTGCTGCTTTAGATAAGGCACTCCAACTTCAACCCAACCACCCCAGTGCGCTTAAACTACGTCAGCAGGCACGGAAGGAATTAGGGCGTTAAAGTTTCGATTCAGCAATAAATTTATCAGTCAAAGTGCTAAAGTATTAAACTCTTGTTAAGATGTACTGCAAGCATTTTGGACATGCTTTCTTTTGTAGGGGTGCTTTACCGTGACCACAAAGCTTATTGCTTAAATCTTCCCCCCTACTTATGTCAAATCTTTCTTCAGAAGCTCAAGCATTACGTGAGCGCATTTCTCGATATTCCGCACCTACCCGAGAAGAACTTGATCAGATTCTCAAAATCGAGTTTCAGTTCATTCAGTTGGTGGATCTAATTTTGCGATTGTATCCGCTAGATGCTCAAACCCAGAAAGCGATCGCGCATCTCGAAGAATCTAGAACTTGGGCAGGACTGTCGGTAAAGCGAGGTCAACAGATAAGATCCAATCCCTCAGACTATCCACCTCAACATGAGGCAAGGCAGACAGAAAGCGAACCGATCAAGTCGGCGTTTGATTTAGTATTAAACATGATCTTAAGCCGTTGCTTGCCGAATCGAGAGATGGATTTCGCTCTTGCTCGGTTGGATGATGCCAAGGCAGCACTTAATCTCAACGCTGCTCACCAGGCTTCTTACACCAGTTAAAGGATTAAAGGAAGGAAAGAAAGGTTCCTTTACCCTTTGACCTTGGCATTATCTTTCCTCTGAAGCTGTTCCACATCTAGTCTGCACTATCATTGTTGTTAAAACTCTTGTGGGATGGGACGTATTGCCTGTCCAAGCCAGAGCAAGCCAGAGCAAGTTAAGTGTGGAATAGCTTACTACTCAAGTTCTCCATTTGTTAAGTGGTTATTCCACTTAAAGATTTCTTTCGCCGTCATATTCCCTGTGCGAAGACGAACATCTTGATATCCCCATTCCTCCAGATCAACCTGATATTGCAATGGTGATAGAACTGTACCTTGACAGACTTTTTCTGTTGATGGACTGCTATTCATTTCTTGCTGTAAGCGTTGAGATAGTTCTTCCATTACCCAGCTAGGAATTCGCTCTCGCTCCCCAGGATAGATAAAGCCAAACAAAATCAGATGGCTGAACAGCACTCGCCAATGCTGATCGAAGCGATGGAGGAGGTGCGGCCAGTTTAGGGTTTCGCTACAGGCGTGAATCAGGTGGGCAATATCTGCACCATCATAGCGATCGCGAGCCATGATGAATGCTTTTGTTAAGATGATTTCCTCCGGTGGGCATATCTGAACGGAGATACCCAGAACTTCCTCCCTAACGGAATGTTCAAACCACAAATCGTCAACTTCACTCAAAGCGTTAGCAGAGTTGAAAATAATATCAATAAAGTTTTCGCCACAGAAGGCTTTTGCCAACCAGTGAGGAGCGCTTATTTCAGTAGAGCAGCCATTCTTAGCGGAGAGAACTTCCAGAATGCGCGGACAATCCTTGGGGCGAGCAAACAAGTCTAAATCCTTCGTATGGCGTGCAATGCCTGTGTAACGCTCGAACGCATAGGCACCACCGATGAGAAACGGTATTTTTGATTCGAGCAACACATCGAGCGATCGACAATAAAAGTTACGGATTTGAGGATCGAGTTCGTCTTGGTTGAGTGCGTGAAGTTGCATAAGGTTTTTTCGTAAGGTTGCTTTGGCTTTTAGACCCCCTCACACTATTGCGTCGTTGGGTAAACAAGCCTGGTTCATAATGGCTAATGGTGATGCAGAACACACTAGCCTCACCTCAATCTAGAGAGCGAAACAGGATTTTGGACATATAGAACTAAAGGCTAGAAAAATACTCCCAATGAGGCATGAAAGCCATCCCACCTCCTACGCCATTATGGAGCAGAGCACCCGTTGCTCGCTTACAGGTAACAGCTAAGACGACAAGGGAGGAACAAATGGCAAACGCGAAGGATGTGGTGCGTCTTGCAGCAGTTGGCGATATCCACTGCACTAAGACATCTGAGGGAACGTTACAACCCCTGTTCTCAAAAATTGCTGAGAGTGCCGATGTCCTTCTGCTGTGTGGCGATTTGACCGATTATGGACAGCCAGAAGAAGCCCAGATCTTAGTTAAGGAGTTAGCGGCTGCCCGGATGCCTACCCTTGCCGTGTTTGGCAACCACGATTATGAATCTGGAAAGCAAGATGAAGTTGAGCAAATCCTGTGTGATGCAGGGATTAAACTCCTCAATGGGGAGGCTACTGAAGTTCGAGGCATTGGCTTTGCGGGTGTGAAGGGCTTTGCTGGGGGTTTTGGTTCTAAGGCTTTAGGTGCTTGGGGAGAGGAAACGATTAAGAACTTTGTGCATGAAGCAGTGGATGAAGCCTTGAAACTCGAAGCCGCTTTGGCCAAGTTAGAAACACCCCAGCGTATCGCTGTACTTCACTATGCCCCCATCCAAGCTACCGTTGAGGGAGAGCCGCCTGAGATTTTTCCCTTTCTGGGTTCTAGCCGTCTTGAGGAACCGCTGAATCGCTATTCAGTAACGGCTGCCTTTCATGGCCATGCCCATCACGGACATTTGGAAGGGCGAACGAGGAGCAATATCCCCGTCTACAACGTATCTATGCCGCTCCTGCGGAAAGCTTTTCCAGAAAAGCCTTTTCGTCTATTGGAAATTCCAAAAACAGCGTTGATTCCTGATTGATCACAAGCGACTCCCCAAAATTAAGATAAATTTCTAGTACTTCCGCTCTTGCGGCTCAAACATCGTAATCGCTACAGGTCGATAGTTCAAATCGATACCAGCCGGTGAGTAAAACGCCATAGTATGCTTGAGAAAATTAGGGTCATCTCGCTGTGGATAATCCTCTCGTGAGTGAGCCCCTCGACTTTCTTTCCGATTCAGGGCAGAAGTTAAGATAACTTCTCCAACTACCATCAAGCTGCGAAGTTCCAACGCTTCAATAAGTTCTGTGTTCCAGCAGCTACCTTGATCACCTAAATAAATTTGCTGATACTTTTGTTGCAACTGTTTGAGTTGGTTTAAACCCTCGCTCATTAACTCTTGTGTGCGGAACACACCACAGTATTGAGTCATGCAGTCTTGAAAAGCTTGACGCAGTTGCTCAATCCGCATCGTTCCAGATTGGTTCAGGAGGGCATGGATTTGGTTCTGGGCAGCTGTTAAGTAAGATTGCTCATTGACTTCTGGTAATTTCCGATTTTGTACGTATCGTGCGATCGCAGCCCCGGTTCTTCTCCCGTAGACAATACACTCCAACAACGAATTACTCCCCAATCGGTTTGCCCCATGAACCGAAACACAGGCACATTCTCCAGCCGAAAAGAAGCCATCAACTAAACTTTCGGATGCCCCACTCCGCACTTGTCCATCCGTGTTTACAGGAATTCCACCCATCGAATAGTGAACCGTCGGCCGCACGGGCATGGGTTGATGCACGGCATCAATCCCGACTAAACGGTGAGCTTCCTCCCAACAGAAGGGAATCCGGCTCATAATCTTTTCTCGACCCATGTGACGCAGGTCAAGATAAACAAAGGGACCTCCTGCACTGCCATCGGGATGAATCCCCCGTCCAGCCCGAATTTCCCTAGCGATCGCTCTTGAGGTAATATCACGAGGAGCCAGTTCCATCTTACTAGGGGCGTAGTTCGCCATAAAGCGATCGCCTTCACTATTAATTAGATAGGCCCCTTCACCGCGCACTGCCTCAGAAATTAGGACACCTACGGGATACAAACCCGTTGGGTGGAACTGCACAAACTCCATATCCTCTAAGGGCACACCCGCAATGGCGGACATGGCTAGACCATCACCCGTAGAGGCATAATCATTCGATGTCGTATTATAGACTCGCCCATAACCCCCCGTGGCAAACATGATTGCCTTTGCCCGTACCACTTGCAGTTGGCTATCCCGGATACGGAACATGACCAGCCCTTTGGCTTGAGCATCTTCTAAGATGAGCTGCATCACATACCACTCATCGTAGAGACGAACACCGTTACGTCTGAGGTTGTTCACCAGTTCATGAAGAATGGCGTGTCCTGTTTTATCTGCTGCGTAGCAAGTGCGGCGGTAGGAATGCCCCCCAAATGCCCGTTGAGCAACTCGCCCATCGGGCAAGCGAGAAAACAGCACCCCCATGTGTTCCAAATCAATCACCACATCTGGAGCTTCGCGGGTGAGGATTTCTACCGCATCTTGGTCTGCCAAGTAGTCGGAACCCTTTACCGTATCAAAGGCATGGGCTTCCCAGTTGTCTTCGGTATCCACATTCTTCAACGTCGCCGCCATTCCTCCCTGGGCGGCGACAGAGTGGGAGCGAATGGGGTGAGTTTTGGCAACGAGGGCAATATCCAATTTGGGGTCAGTGCGTTTCATCTCCAAAGCAGCACGGCATCCGGCTAATCCACCCCCAACAATGATGACATCGTGTTCTAGCATTTCTTCTTTAGATCGGAATTTGTTCTCCTATACAATCCTGGCATTAATAAAAAGTCCCTGTCTAAAGGCAGGGAACTTCTTATAAACTACCCAGACCTACTGCGTTGAGGTCTGGGTTTTTGCATCCAGACCAGTAGATTTGGATTTTTGGCGCTTCATCTGCCCTAGTTGCTTCTGGCTTCCTGCAAGCTTGCGCTTACGGGTGTCA